>DASQFN010000103.1 GCA_035633115.1 Gemmatimonadaceae bacterium
CTGACCACATATTCTACGATGCGTCTCGACAATAGCGTGATCCTCGCGCGACATGATGAACGGCGAAACAACTTCCGACCTCCGCGCGAGCCTCGAGAAGGCTCTGGTCTAGTGTGCCGATCTGTGTGCCAACTCAGCCAACCGCAGCGCTCTCCTCACGCCAGCGCTTCGCGCGGCAGCTCATCCGCCCGCATCGCGCCCGTCATCACAGCGACCGCATCGCTCATGCTGATCCGCTTCGGATTCAACACCGCCGCCCGCCTGCCGAGCCGCGCTACGTGAATCCGATCGGCGATCTCGAACACGTGCGGGATGTTGTGCGATACCAGCACTACCGACAGACCCTTGTCGCGCACACGCCGGATCAGCTCCAGCACCATCGTGCCTTCCTTCACTCCCAGAGAAGCAGTCGGCTCGTCCATGATGACTACGTGCCGCGCGAACGCGGCGCTCCGCGCAACGGCTACACCCTGGCGCTGGCCCCCCGAAAGCGTTTCGACCGCCTGAGTCGTCGAGGCGATGCCGATCTTCAGCTCCCGCATGTAGCCAGCGCTCTCGAGCGCCATGCGCTTCTTGTCGAGCATCCGAAGCGCTGTCCCAGCAAGCCCACCGCGGCGAATCTCACGACCTAGAAAGAGATTCTCCGAGATTGACATTGCCGGTGCGACGGCGAGCTCCTGGTAAACCGTCTCGATGCCGGCATGTCGCGCGTCGATCGGCCTGCGGAAGCGAACGTTCCTGCCGTCGAGGACGATCTCGCCGGAATCAGGAATAGTCGCGCCCGAAAGCGCCTTGATGAGTGATGACTTGCCGGCGCCGTTGTCGCCAACAACGGCGAGGATCTCACCAGTACGCAGCTCGAAATCCATTCCGTCGAGGGCAGTCACGTGGCCGTACCGCTTCACCAGCCCGCTAGCCTTCATCACGATGCTCTTCGGAACCGTCTCTGGCGCTGTCATCTCCCGCGCCGGCGCGACAACTGGTCGGTGGCGACAGCAAGAATCACGAGGATACCCGTAACCAGAACCTGGTAGACCGACGACACGCCCATCAGCGTCAGCCCGTTCCGGAATACGCCGACAATCAGTGCGCCAACGAGCGACCCCAGCACCACGCCGCGGCCGCCGAACAGGCTCGTGCCGCCGAGCACAACAGCGGTGATCGCATCGAGGTTCTCGGTTTGCCCGGCGTTCGGGTCGCCCACTCCCGTGCGTGCTACCGAAAGAAGAGCGGCGATGCCGTAGAGAGCTCCGGCGAGAACGTACACGCCGAGAAGCACTCGCTGCGTCGCGATGCCGGTGAGGCGCGCGGCTTCCGGATTGTTGCCCACAGCGTAGACATGCCGCCCAGACGCCGTCTCGCGCAGGCCGAACCAAGCAATGAGATACAAGAGCAGCATCAACACCACGCCGTACACGACAGACGTGCCGCCGAGCGCGAACGTTCCACCTAGAGCGCTCATCGTCTGGGGAAGCTCGGTGACGGTCTGGGAATTCGAGTACAGCTGGGTAATCGCGAAGGCAATGTTCATCGTTCCCAGAGTGACGATGAAAGGCGGGAGCTTGACTGCCGTAACGAGTGCGCCGTTGATCAGGCCGAACAGCGTCGTCACGCCGATTCCACAGGCAATCGCCACCGGCACCGGGAGACCGAGCTCCGCCGCGAGCTTTGTCATTACGATGCCGCCTAGCGCCATCACCATGCCGCAGGAGAGGTCGACGCCGGCGGTGAGGATGATCAAGGTCTGGCCGATCGCGATCACGCCGACCACCATCACCTGTTGCAGAACCAGCGAAAGGTTCTCGCCGGTCAGGAAGCGATCGCTCTGCGCGCTGAAGAAAGCGCTCGCGACGAGAAGCGCGAGCAGAGGCCCGACCGTACCAACGGCCGGCAGACGTTCCCTCCAGTTGTCAGCGAGGCGGCTGCTTATTTCTTCCCGAAGCACAGCTCCAGACCGGTCCTGACATCCTTGCTTTCTACGCCCTTCACGGGCTTCGCCGCAATGAGCGCGACACCGGTGTCTGTATAACCGCTCGGCTTCCTGCCGGTCTTGATAAACGCGGCGCCTGCTGCGACTCCGAGGGCCGCCATCTTCAGCGGATACTGCTGCGCAGTTGCGGCAATGCGGCCGGCACCCACGTCCCTGACGCCGTCGCAGCCGCCATCGACCGAGACAATGACGACGCCCCTTTCCTTACGGGCCGCCCTCAGCGCCTTGTACGCTCCGGCCGCCGTGGGTTCGTTGATCGTATAGACGAGGTTGATGTCGGGATTCTTCTGAAGGCAGTTCTCCATCGCTGTCTGCCCCCTCGTCTGGCTCCCGTAGCTGTCGGCCATGCAGACGACCTCCGCTGGTCTGCCAAGCGTATTGCTCCTCGCGTCGGGTGCCGCGAGACCCAATCCCCTCAGAAAACCGTTGTGTCGCTGAGCACCCACCGGATGTCCAGGGAGCAGGTCGAGCGTAGCGATCCTCGCACGCCTTCCTCCAAGCGCGCCCTTCGCGTACTGGCCGATTAGTAACCCCGCCCTGTAATTGTCGCTGGCGAAAAGCGCGTCGGTGGCGGTCACCGGGTCGGTGGGACTGTCGAGCGCGATCACGAGCACGCCTTTGGAGCGCGCCTTTCTGATCGCGGGCACAATGGCCTTGGAGTCGCTCACTGTGATGAGAATGACCTTCGCGCCGGCCGCGATCATGTTCTCCATCGCAGTGACCTGCGCAGCGTTGTCGCCGTCGTGCTTGCCTGCGCCGGACAACAGTCGCACACCATTCGATTTCGCGGCGGCCTGCGCGCCTTCCTTCATCTTCACGAAAAACGGGTTGGTATCTGTCTTCGTGATGAGACCGATCACTGGCGCCGTGCCCTGAGCGATAGCCACGCCGGCGGTGATCGGCGCGAACAGTACGGCGATAAGCGCGGCACGGTGCAATCGCATCGGACTCACCCCTATGCGTGCGACGTCCAGGAGAGCTCGCGCGGCTTGTGCGGAAGGCACGGGTCGAACCGTCCGGGCGACTCGGCATACCGTTGCGCCTTCGTATAGCCGATCTCCGAGGTGAAGTAGCCGAGCAGCGCGAGCTCCTTCATCATGCGGAAGTAGTGGCTCGGATCGCCCAGCCGCCGGATATCCCGGACCCCACGACAATTGCATCGTACGCTGACGATTGCACTATTCCTCCGTGATCGTGTGACGCTGGTGGGCCTGACGAATGCCACTCCCGGAGCGGCAGGGCGATGGGACGGCGCGTATCCAATATGCCGTCGAATCCGCGCGATGGCGACGAGCGACCCGTCGCTGAGTTCTTACAGAGGAACATTCAGGGAGCCAGATTCAGCCCTCGTGAAAATCGCAAGGTATGCGCTGCTCGCCACGATTCTCGGATGCGGCGACCGGAGCGCGACAATCTGGGCTCGAGGCGAATCGGGCTTTACGCCCTCAGGAACGATTCGCCTCGAGCCGGTTGGCAGTGGTCTCAGGCGGCCAGTTTACGTGACGGCACCGATGGGCGACGCACGGTTGTTCGTTGTGGAGCAGGCGGGCGTCATTCGCGTGGTGAAGGACGGCGCGGTGCTGCCTCGGCCTTTCCTCGACATCGTGTCGCTCGTGCACAGCGATGCAGAGCAGGGCCTGCTCAGCATGGCGTTCCATCCCGATTTCAATTCCAACGGATACTTCTTCGTCTACTTTCTCGATCGTACCCGCCATATCCGCATCGAGCGCTTTCGCGTAAGTCCGGATCCCGATGTGGCCGATGCTGAGAGCAGGAGAACGCTCCTCTCGATCGACAAACCCGGATGGGAGCACAACGGCGGGCTGGTGAAGTTTGGTTCTGATGGCATGCTCTACATCGGAACCGGAGACGGTGGAAACACGAGAAAGCTTTCGCGCAACGCGCAGGATCCGCGATCCCTGCTCGGAAAAATTCTCAGGCTCGACGTCGACGATGAAGCGGGCTACACAATCCCGGCCGGGAACGCGTTCCGTACGCCTGAAGGCGGGCGCCCGGAGATCTGGGCGAGAGGACTTCGTAATCCGTGGCGCTTCGCCTTCGACAGCGCGACCGGCGCGGCGTACGTCGCCGACGTCGGCCAGTATCACCGCGAGGAAGTGAACGTCATCGCGTCCGATCGCGGCGGCGCCAACTTCGGCTGGAATATGATGGAGGCCGGGGCATGTTACGAAGCCTTCGGCAAAGCGCGGGTCGGCACGATGTACTGGAAGCTCACGCGCGTTTTCGGGCGTATTCCGCTTTGCGGGACGAGTGGCCTCGTTTTGCCGGCGGTGGAGTACGCTCACTCGGTGAAAGGCTGCGCAGTGATAGGAGGCGCGGTTTACCGCGGTCGTCGCGTTCCGGTATTAGCCGGGCACTACATGTTCTCCGACTTCTGCGGCCAATGGTTGCGCACGTTCAGGTACGCGAACGGCAGCGCCGGTGAGAAACGCGAGTGGAAGGTGGGGGATATCGGCCAGGTCGTGTCGTTCGGCGAGGACGGAGCCGGCGAGATGTACATCATTGCCGACAAAGGCGTATTCCGGATCACAGGGCTGGCGAAATAGATGAACCGTCGTCACGGCCATGAAGCCAGCCACTCGAAACCGAACTTGAAAGGCCGCGACGACTTCGCGACGTCTGACGCGCGAAGCTACAACGCTTTGCTCGTTGCACTCGTTGCCCTTGCGCTCGCGTTGCGTCTGCCCGGCTTCAACGAAAGCCTCTGGTACGACGAGCTGTGGTCCACGCGAGTGATCCTCAGCAGCGTGGAAGCACTGATGCGCGTGATCGGCACGGACCCCCATCCGCCCTTCTACCCGGTCATCATGTTCATCTGGATCCGGATCTTCGGTGATTCGGAAATCTCGGTGCGGATGCTTCCCCTCATGTGCGGGCTGCTGACGATAGTTCTCACGGCGCGGCTCGCAGCTGCCTACAGCGGACCGCGCGCCGCTCCAGTGGCTGCTCTCATCATGGCGATATCGCCGGCACACATCTGGTATTCGCAGGAGGCACGGCAATACTCGTTGCTCCTGCTGCTACTCACATCCTGCACGTGGGCATTTCACAAGATCCGGCAGTCGCACGCGAGACGGTGGTATGCCGCCTACGCGATACTCGCACTGTGCCTGGTCCTGACACACTACTTCGCCATCGCGTACGTCTTCGCATTCACACTCCTGGCATTGCCAGACCGCCGGGCTCGGACTCGCATGCTCGGTATTGTCGGAGCGATCGCGTGTGTGCTAGCCACTTATCTCGCGGTACGATGGCGCTTCGCGGCTCTCCAGGCGCAGCTCGGGCATCTTCGCGGATTTGGAATCGCTGAGCTCTGGAAGCTGATGTTCGAGTGGTACGTAACGGGCGGCGCACTGGGGCGACCGGAGCATCGCGTGTTCCCGGTACAACTCGGTGTACTGGTGGTGCAGCTCGTGCTTCTCGCGCTGGTCGTTCGAGGTCTCAACCGCGCCGAGGTAGCGCCCGTTCCGACTGCGTCTCCCGAACCCCGCTGGGATCGGCTGGCGCGCCGGTGGGAGCTCACACTGCTGCTCATGGTCCTCCCCGTCGCACTGCTCACGCTCGGGCTGCTCGGAGCGAAGCGGTTCTACATCGAGAGGAGTGCAATTTCCGGGTTGCCTTTCTTTGCCATCGCGCTGGGCATCGGTGCGACATCATTTCGCTCGGCCCGATGGCGTGCACTGAGCGTGGGACTCATCGCAGGTTTCGGCATAGTCGTACTCGCCAACTACTACGCCAAGGCCGATAGGGCGACCGTCGGGCTGGCGCATCCCGACTGGCGCGCGGCAGCGCAATGGATACGGCGCCAGAAGTCGCCCTCGCAAAGGCCCGTGGTTGTGATCTCGATACGGCCGGCTGTCGAGCTCCTTTACTACGACAGCGGATTCGGCTTGGCCGAGCGGGGCCAGCTGGGCGGCGCCTCGGCTCCGCCGGCGGATGAACGGGAAGCCCGCAGTATTCGAGGGCGATTAAAGCGAAGGTTCCCAATCACAGTTGATTCCCTGCGCGGCACGAGGGGCCGCATTTACCACCTGCCGGCGCCCGACGTCTCACGGATCAAATCCATCCTCGATCGCGAGGAGGCATCTGAGTTCTTTGTCGTAACCAACCGGTTCATCACTGAGAGAGATCGCCTCAGGGATGCGATCGCGGCGGACCAGTCTTTCAACGTCGAGGCCATCTTCGAGCCCAGGGGGCTCCGATTACTGCGAGTGCGGGAAATCGCAGCCGCGCCTCAGCCTGAGCCATTCACGAATTCCAGGAGCGAGCCTTCAGGATAGGAGACGAGAACGACAATGCCGGGAATAGAGGACAGACGAGCCGTCGGATTTCCAGCGCGTTGGTCCACAACGAGCAAGTCTCGATGCGTGCTGTTTGAGGGAGGGGAATGGACGCAGTCACGGTGCCGCGGGATTCGCTCACTTCGCTAGGGGGCCGTGTGTCTCGATCGGTCCATCCGCGGAGAGGTCGTCAAGCGTCACGGGCCTGAACATCAAATCGATCGCAAGCCATATTGTCTTTGAGAACGGATAGCAGATTATCACTCCCGCGGAGAGAACCACCACGCCGCCCCATTGAATCAAGTCCCACGGCGGATCCGGCCATGTCATCAGGAGAATTGCGACGAACCCAACGGCGAAAAACGTCTCGACGAAGATGAGCGCAACCATGTACGCGCCGAGGTAGTAGTCGCCTTCGCCTCGCTCGAGCCACAAGCCGCACTCGGGACATCGCTGACGCAGCTTCCCAAAGGAAGCAAATAAGTTTTTCGCGCCGCAGTTCGGGCAACGAAGCCGAAGCGCGCGGCCAAGCAATCGCGTCACTCTTCGAAGGGTGAGCCCCGATTCTCCGAGCGTCTCGGGCATTATTTCTCCCTCAGGCGATGGAGAATAAGTATGGCACGGCGCAAGCCGACAGAGCTGCGACCGAGAAAACCCCAGATCCGAAATATGTGACTTTCCAGGTTCACCCTGGAGCGCCGAGCTAAGTTTTGCGAATGGAGCCGGATACTCACCCCAGCAGATGGCGCCTGCTTGCCCTGCTCTCGACGGCTGAGCTGCTCGGCATGTCGCTGTGGTTTGCGGCAAGCGCCGTATCGCCACAGCTAAGCGCTCTCTGGAATCTGGATGCCGAGCAGGCGGGGTGGCTGACAACAATCGTGCAGTTCGGGTTTGTGACAGGCACCGCGCTCACCGCCGCGCTCAATCTTGCCGACATCCTGCCGTCGCGCCTCCTCTTCGCTTCGGCTGCGCTGGCCGGAGCCATTGCAAATGCGGCCGTGCTCGCGGCCGGGGGCTTTCGCTCAGCGCTCGTTCTGAGATTTCTCACCGGTGTTTTTCTCGCCGGCGTTTATCCGCCCGCCATGAAGATGATCGCCACATGGTTCAAGGCGCAGCGAGGACTGGCGATCGGCACAGTCGTGGGCGCTCTGACCATCGGTAAGGCGACTCCATACCTGGTGCATGCGATACCAGGCGTCGGAGTGCGTCCCGTCGTTCTCACTGCGTCAGCCGGTGCAGTCATCGCAGCACTTCTCGTCGCTTTTTGGTATCGCGAAGGGCCGTACCCGTTTGCGGCTCGTCCTTTTTCGTGGTCGCTTGTCGCGCAAGTCGTCAGGGTTCGCGAGTGGCGTCTCGCCACCGGGGGCTACCTGGGCCACATGTTCGAGCTATACGCGTTCTGGACATGGATTCCGGCGTTTCTTGCGGCGAGCGCGGCCGCAATGGTCGCGGAGAGTCGGCCCGGCAGTGAGGCGGTCTCATTGATCGCGTTCGGAGCAATCGCGGTAGGCGGCGCTGGCTGCGTGTGGGGCGGATTGGTCGCGGATCGAATCGGACGCGAGCGGCTGGTTACAATCGCTCTCGCGGCCAGTGGAACATGCTGTCTTCTCGTCGGGTTTCTTTTTGGCGCATCGATGTGGGTGCTGGCCCCGCTTGCCCTTGTATGGGGCTTTTTTGTAGTCGCGGACAGCGCACAGTTCAGCGCTCTCGTCACCGAATCGGTCCCGCCGCACGCAGTCGGGACAGCGCTCACGATTCAGACCTCGATAGGATTTCTGCTGACGATGCTTCCCATGCAGATTGTGCCGGCGCTCGCCCGCCAGGGTGGCTGGCGGTGGTCATTCGCCATTCTGTCCCTCGGCCCCGCCGCCGGGATCTGGGCGGTCAGGCGGCTTGTGCGCTCGCGACGTCCCTCCCGCTCAGCGATGCCCTCCATTGCCGGTAGCCCATGACGGACAGCACGAGGAAGACGAGATAGAGTCCCGCAGTGGGGTAAAGCGCCCTGGAGATGAACATCCCGATGTAAACGACGTCCACGGCTACCCAGACGATCCAGTTCTCGAGCAGCTTCTTCGTCATCATCCACTGGGCAACGAGGCTGGTGCTGGTGGTCAGTGAGTCGAGGTAGGGAAGTGCGGCATTCGTCGTGCGATGGAGAACGGTTCCAAGCAGAAGGGCAAAGGACACCCCGATGCACACCAGAATGACCGCGAGCTTCGGCGGGGTTCGCGATACCTTCAGCTCGGTTCGGTTTTTTCCACCGTAGAGCCATTGATACCAGCCATAAAACGAGACGATGACGTAAATCACCTGCAGGCCCATGTCAGCGTACAGCCGGGAAGCGTGAAACACGAAGGTGTATAAGCCGACATTCACGATCGCGGTCGGCCAGCTCCAGATGTTCTGCCTCACGCTGAGATACACGCTGACGACCCCGAAAAATGCCGCGACATACTCGAGCGTGTTCATATGAGATGCCTCAAATGACAGTTGGTCATCGTCCTTCGCCTTCGCTGTTCCGGATCGCCGTTTTTCTGCTCGCGCTCGGCGCGTGCGCGCGATTCCAGAAAACGCCGGAGCCGGTCAATACACCCGAGCTCCCGCTCGCCACCGATGCAGCGGCGGACTCGCTCCTGGTGGATGTGCAGCGAGTCGACAGCAGCCTGGTGGCGGAGCTGCGATACGCAACGTCGAACAATTTTACCGGAGCGCCACTTCCGGGCTACGAGGCGAATCGCGCGTATCTCAGAGACGAAGCGGCGGTCGCGATATCGCTGGCCAACGCGGACCTCCACCGCGAAGGGTTCGGACTGAAGATCTTCGACGCCTACCGTCCGGTGCGCGCAAGCGAGGCGATGGTGGCCTGGGCGCAGCGGGAGAACAGGACCAATCTGATTCGCGACGGATATATCGCGGCTCGCAGCCGGCACAATCTGGGAGTAGCAGTCGACGTGACGCTGGTGGAGCTGAGAAACGGTACCGAAATATCGATGGGAACTCCTTTCGACATGTTTTCGCCCGCATCCCACACGGCAAACGCGCGCGGCGTTATCGCGGTGAATCGAAAGCGGCTCAGGACGGTGATGGAGCGCCACGGCTTTCTCAACTACGAGAAGGAATGGTGGCATTACAGCTACGAGGTGGAGCACCCCGTCCGCTTTGATCGGGTAATCCGCTAGCCGCCGGCATCCTGCTTCCGCCCTGAAAATGAGGGAAGATTAAGGAAGAGCGGTCTCGAAGCATTATCCGCGGCCACGGTTAGCGGCCGGCTTCGGCTCCTCGGTTGAGGGGACGATCTCCTTCTGCCCGGCGGCCTTGAGATCCGCGTTGATTGCAGGCAGCGCCCCGAGCGCTGCGCCGAGCCGCGATAGCTGAGTATCCAGCTGCACCGAGAGTGTTCGAAATACCTCGCGCGTTTGATCTGTCGGTCTCGCGTCGGCGCTGGCAGCGACGCCGGCAAGTGCGGCGAGCTTGTTGTTGAGCCTGATCGGGTAGTTGAGCGGATCCTGCCCCGACTGATTCTTTACCTGGTATATCTCCGCCTCGTCAGCGGACAATTGCGCTGACAACGCGTCCGCCCTGGCGCGAAATGCCGCTTGCTGCGCGGTTGGCAACGCCGCGGCCCGGTCTGCGAGCTGCGCTTTTACGTTGCGAATTCGCCGTATTGCGTCGTTCGCCTGGGTGACCTTGTCGCGCACCGCGATGAGAAAGGCGAACTGCTCCTCGAGCAGCGCCTGTGATGCACTCGAGCGTGGATCGTTGACGACGCTGAATGTCTGCGTCTGGGCGCGTCCCGCGACAGTCACGCGAACGGAATACGTCCCGGGAACAGCGACCGGGCCCTGAGTTCCTGCTGCCCAGAAGATCATGTTCTGAAACGTCGACGCGTCGGGGTAACGAAGATTCCACGAGAAGGCGTTGAGCCCCGCCTTGTTGGAGACGCGCGGTGGGGGTGGCGTGCGCCGCGGACCGTCCTCGTCTTGCGGCGGATCCTCGCGCGCCTGGCTTTGCGTCGCACTGTCGGGCTTTCCACCGGCGCGTCTCAGGCTGTCAGCCCGCGCCGCGCGGACGCTGTCGGCGCGCACCGAGTCCGCCGCCACAGTCGCGTCCTGATTGCTCGTGAAGCTGCGTGTGACAGCTCCTTTCGAGTCGAGAAAATCCATCGTCACGACCTGTCGTGGTGACTTGAGCAAGTAATAAACCTGAGCGCCGGCCGGTGGATTCTGACCGGTTGGATGTCCGCCCGCCGCGCCCGTGGTTCCACCTCCAGAAAAGCCGGCGCGGTAGACCTTCCGCGGCTTGAAGAGGTGGGCATCCTTCGCCGCAAGAGCCGGCGTCAGCTGACGCAGCGCGGAAAGATCGTCGAGAATCCAGAACGACCGGCCGTGAGTACCGGCGATCAGATCACCCTCTCTCACGGAGAGGTCGTGAATAGGAACGATCGGCAGATTGCGGCGGAGCGACTGCCAGTTCGCGCCGTCGTCGAAGCTGACCCACACCCCGCGCTCGGTGCCGGCGTAAAGCAGTCCCGCTTTCTCCGGGTCCTCCCGAACCACACGCACGAATTCCGTTGGAGCTATGCCGTTCGTGACGAGCTTCCACGTCGCGCCGTAATCGGTCGTCTTGTAGATGTACGGGCGCATGTCGTCCATCTGATAGCGATTCGCGGCGAGATACGCGGTGCCCGGGGAAAAATGCGATGCCTCGATGATCGACATTCGCGCCCACTCGGGAATCCCCGCGGGAGTGACGTTCTTCCACGACTGCCCCGCGTTTCGCGTGACGTGCACGAGGCCGTCGTCCGATCCCGCCCAGATCACGCCGCGTGTAACCGGAGACTCCGCAATTGTGAAAACCGTGGCGTAATACTCGACAGACGTCTGATCCTTCGTTATGGAGCCACCAGACGGCCCGAGAGTCCTTGGATCGTGGCGCGTCAGATCCGGACTGATGGGGACGAAGCTCTGCCCCTCGTTCGTCGACTTGAACACGACGCTGCTGCCGATGTAGAGCGTGTTCGGATCATGCGGCGAGAGCACGATCGGGAACGTCCATTGAAAGCGATACTTTGCGTCCGCCGCATCGTGACCCATTGGATTATCCGGCCACGGGTTCACGTTGCGCTGGGTGCCGGAGCGATGATCGTACCTCGAGAGATAACCGCCATAGGAGCCGGCGTAGACGATATCCGGATTGTCGGGGCGCACCGCGATGTAGCCGCTCTCGCCTCCGCCCACGGCGTACCAGTCCGCGATGTCGATGCCCCCGCTCGCCCTGCTCGGCCCGCACAGCGTCGAATTATCCTGCTGCGCACCGCACACACGATACGGAAAATGTGTCGTCGTCGTGACGTGATAGAACTGCGCCGTAGCCTGGTCCTGCTCCGTCCACGTTCGTCCAGCATTGAACGAGACGTTCGCGCCGCCGTCGTTCGCGTTGATCATCCGCTGCGCATCGTTCGGCGCAATCCACAGATCATGATTGTCTCCGTGCGGAACCGCTATCGGACGAAATGTTCTTCCTCCGTTTGTCGAGCGGTAAAAGCCGGTGTTCAACGCGTAGACTGTCTCGGGATCCTTTGTGTCAGCGTAGATCCGCATGTAGTACCATGCGCGCTGCTGCAGATTCCGATCGGAGTTGGTGCGCGTCCAGGTTGCTCCGGCGTCTTCTGATCGAAACACTCCGCCCGAGTCTGCTTCGACGAGCGCCCAAAGCCTTCCTGCTTTGACGGGTGACGCCGTGATCCCGACTTTTCCGATCAAGCCCCGTGGCAAGCCGGGATTGCGAGTGAGCTCGGTCCAGTTCTCCCCGCCGTCGGTGGACTTGAAGATTCCACTCTGTGTCCCCCCGGACACCAGCTTCCACGGCATCCGGTAGGCGTGCCATATCGTCGCATAAATCACATCCGGATTGGCGGGGTCGAGGACGAGATCGACAGCTCCGGCCGAATCGCTGCGAAACAAAACGTTGCGCCAGGTCTTCCCGCCATCGGTTGTCTTGAAGACTCCGCGCTCCTTGTTGGGACCGTAGACGTGCCCAAGAGCCGCGACGTAAACGATTTCGGGATTGCGGGGATGAATGCGCACACGCCCGATTTGTCGCGTGTCGCCCAGACCGGCGAAGGCCCACGTCTTCCCGGCGTCTGTCGACTTGAAGACGCCGTCTCCGTGCGATACGTTGCCGCGGATTGGCGTCTCTCCCGTGCCGACGTACACGATGTCCGGATTTGATTCGCTCACCGCGATCGCACCGATTGTCCCGCCGAAGTACTTATCGGTTACGGGAGCCCACGTCATACCGGCGTCGGTGGTCTTGAACACTCCACCGCCAGTCGTGCCGAAATAGTATTCCATCGGCCGCACGGTCGAACCCGCCGCCGCGACGGATCGTCCTCCACGGAACGGGCCGATCTCGCGCCAGCGAAGCGCGGCAAACACGGTCGAGTCGTACGTTTGTCGCGCGGCAGGCCCCTGGAACGGCTTGCTAGCAGGCGGAGTTGGGGTGACCTGCGCAAATAGTTCGATCGACGCGAATGGAACGAGCAATGCAGCGAGCAGAACAGCTGCCGGGCGAATCGGGTTTGTCACGAGCAGTTTTCTCCGGGAAACGGGCCTCTGCGTGGGCAGACTATGTAGCCGCCCGCCGGCGTAATCGGCAAGTATCCGGGCCGAGCGTCACGCGAATTGCGTAAAGACAGCCCTCGAACCCCAACCAGGAGACCTGATGGCCAGCCCCCCGGACGAATCCGAATCGACGAGTGAGATGCTCGATCCCCATCGGCAGGAGGAGCGGGAGGCGGTTGCAGTCGAGCTCAGCGGCCGTCTGGCGCAGAAAGGTGTGGAGGTGGGTGCCGACGAAGATCCTGCTCAGCTCGCAGATCTGTTGAGCGCCGTCGAGGAATTCGAACGGACGGTGATCGCCGCGGGCGGGGATTTGATGGTGAACAGTCCCACTTCAACGGACCCGGAGGACGAGACGTTCGTTCTTCCGCAACGCCGCGCGGATGAGCCACTCTCGAGGTACGCGCAGCGGATCGGCGCAGCCACGAAACAGATCGGAGGTCATTCGCGCCGCTGAGGGCGTCTACTTCGCGCGCTCATTCGCGCGCTCATTCGCGCGGCTGAGGGCGCCGCTTCCAGTCGCCCGATTGGCCTCCGGTTTTTTCGAGGAGGGCAACGCTGCCTATGACCATGCCGCGGTCCATTCCCTTCGCCATGTCATAGATCGTAAGCAGCGTCGCCGCCACTGCCGTGAGCGCTTCCATCTCGACGCCGGTTTTCGCAACGGTCGATGCCGACGCAGTGACACGAACGCCGGGCAGTGACGAATCGAGCTCGAGCTCCACTGTCGCGTTCGTGAGCGCGATGGGATGGCACAGCGGGATGAGCTCCGACGTACGTTTCGCAGCCATGATGCCGGCAATTCGCGCGACGGCCATGACATCGCCTTTGGCAATCCGGTTGTCGCGGATCGCGTGGAACGTGTCTTCCGCCATCGTTATCGATCCCGAGGCGGTAGCCGCACGGATTGAGTCTGGCTTTGCGCCGACGTCTACCATCCGAGCGGCGCCGGAGTCGTCGACATGGGTGAGCCGCGTCATGACAGGCTCGTGGAAAGCTCTCTGAGGAGCCGGGCAGTAATCAGCTGCGGGTTGACGTTGCCCCCGGCTCGCTCGCGCGCACGGATAACGGCATCTGAGGCACGACTCGCTCCAAGCGCGCGGGTCTCATCAGAGTCATGAAGAGCCGCCCGCATTCGCTCCGCCACGAGCACCAGCATGGCGTCGAGAATGTCGGTGAACGACCCTCGCGCGCCCGACCCTCCAACCGACATGGCCGCCGCGTGACGGGCGGATTCGTTCTGGGCAATCGCGGCGTCGATGAGCTTTCTAGCGGCAGCAATGGAACGTCCCCGGGATTCGTCCGCGAAGAGCTGGCCCGGAGCCCCGGCAGCGAGGGAGAGACGCTCCGCAGCTGAGCGCGGTGCTCCCGACTCATCCAGCGCTGACGATACCAGCGGGTCGGCGAGCAGCGCGCGCATTGCCGACGCACCGAGACGCGGGACGCGGACGCTAACAGCGCGAGAGCGAATCGTTGGGAGCAGCGCCCCGGGCTCGCTGGACGTGAGTATCAATGTGGTTTTTGCAGAAGGCTCTTCCAGCAGCTTGAGGAACGCGTTGGCTGCAAACTCGGCACCCTCCTGCGGGACCATGCGGTCCGCGTCGCCGATAATGAAGACTTTTTTTGTCGCCATCGCCGGTGTCAACGAAGCCTGCTGAACGATCGCGCGCACCGTTGCCACGTAAATGCCGTCGCTGCCAGAAGGCGGCGCATACAGCCCGCCGTTCGCCAGCCGCTCCGCGATTGCGTCCTGATTATCGTCCACAACCGCCCTGAGATCAGGATCAGCGTCCTTGAGCCGGGGCCGCGGGAAGTACCAGTGAAGGTCGGGATGCGTGAGGTTTCGGGCGTATTCGCAGCCTCGACACTTTCCGCACGGCTTTTCGTCGGCGGCGCAGAGAAGGCGCTGCGCGAGCCAGAGGGCTAATCGCTGCTTCCCGACGCCGCGCGGTCCGTGGAAAAGCAGACTGCCCGGAAGCTTGCCGGCGTCGGCGCTCCGGGCGAGGAGCATACGGATTTCATCGTGGCCGTAGAGGTCGACTAGTGGCATGGCGAAATAATACACTAATCCCGAAAGCGTTAGATTTCAGATTCAAACGTATCTGTTCATGGCACGTTTTCTGACTGTCTTCGCGCCATCGGTGGATCGAAACGAGCGGGGATCTGATGGCTGGAGATTTGACGGGGCGAAAGGTCGCGGTACTGGCAACGGATGGAGTCGAGCAGGTCGAGCTGACCGCGCCGTGGAATGCGCTTAAAGAAGCGAGAGCGGACATTTCACTGATTTCCATCAAGAAAGGCTCGATCCAGGGCGTCATCCACAACGAGAAGGCGGACACGTTCAAGGTCAACGCTCTCGCGGGTAGCGTCAGCGGGCGCGACTACGACGCGCTGGTGATTCCCGGCGGTCTCCGAAACACGGAGGCATTGAGAGCTAACGCGGACGCGGTCAAGCTCGTGCGTGAGTTCATGGAGCTCGACAAGCCTGTAGCCGCCATCTGTCATGCACCCCGGCTGCTCGTTCAGGCGGATGCGGTGCAGGGCCGGACGCTCACGTCCGATGAGGAGCTTGCCGATGAAGTCCGCGAAGCGGGTGGATCGTGGGTGAACCGGGCAGTGCAGGTCGACCAGAAGCTCCTAACGGGGCGAAGGCCGGAGGATCTGCCGGCGTTTTGCGCGAGCCTGGTTGAGCTCCTCTCGACCGCCATCGACGAGCGGCGGCTGGACAAGATGGTGGAGCAGACCTTCCCGGCGAGCGATCCACTGCCGGGCCCGATCTCCCTCAGCTGACGGCACGCCGCCGCGGCTCGCCGGAAGGGTCTCACTTTATCCCGCAAAGTACTTGACAATCCTATCGGCTGCGCCGTAAGATATGCGTATGACATCCGTACGTCCGCTTCGTCCGCCCCCACCGCCGGAGCCGCCCGCACTTCATGTACGGGCGATGGACAACCTCGCTTTCATCCGCGACACGATGGAAGCGGCAGGATCGTTCACCGCGGTTTCCGGGTGGGGAATGGTCGCGGTCGGAGCGCTTGCTGCGATCGTTGCCGTCATTGCGGCACAGGTGCCAACGGCGTTCGGCGCACTCGAGGTATGGCTCGCCTCGGCGTTTTTTCTTCCGATCGTCATGCTCGCAGCCATCGTCGAGAAGGCGCGTCGTGCCAAGATGCCGCTCCTCTCCGGGCCCGCCAGAAAGTTCGTGCTGAGCTTCTCGCCGCCAATGGTAGTGGGAGCGCTGCTCACGCTCGTGATGTATCAGGGCGGAATGGTTGCAGCGATTCCCGGAATGTGGCTGCTCCTTTACGGCACAGCCGTGGTCGCTGGTGGAGCATTCTCTGTCAAGATCGTGCCGGTGATGGGCCTTTGCTTCATGGCGGCGGGTGTCCTCGCCCTCTTCTCACCTGCGTCCTGGAGCCAGTGGATCATGGGTGCGGCGTTCGGCGGGCTCCACATTCTGTTCGGGATTCCAATCGCCAGGAGACACGGTGGCTAAGCATGGAGCAGCGCGTGATGATGCGCACGCGCAGGACACCGCTCGCGGGGGCGGAATAAGGCGATCTCCCGCCCGCAAGCCGGGCGAGCTCGACCGCCTGATACACGAGAGGCTTCGCCTCGGAATCGTCAGCGCGCTCGCGGTCAACGACTCGCTGTCGTTCAGCGATCTCAAGAAGCTGATGAAAACGACCGACGGCAACCTCAGCGTTCACGCGCGCAAGCTCGAGGAGGCTGACTACATCACGTGCACCAAGTCGTTCGAGGGGCGCATGCCCAAGACTCAGTACCGGCTGACAGCTATCGGCCGCCGCGCGCTGGAGAGGTATCTCGATCACATGGAAGCACTCATCCGCGCCACGCGCGACCGCTAGCCCGGACTCACTCTTACCGACTGATGAAGCAAGAATCTCCACGCGGCATTCACGTCGCGATAATCATGGACGGAAACGGGCGATGGGCCATGGCGCGCGGGCAGATGCGTACCGCCGGTCACATCGAGGGCGCCCGCACGGTGCGGAAGATCGTGGAGGCCGCACCGTCGTGCGGAATCGGGACGCTGACCCTGTATGCGTTCTCCGCCGACAACTGGCGGCGCCCGTCGAGAGAGGTCGCGCTCCTCATGCGGCTCTTCCGGCGCTACCTCGTCTCGGAGGTTGCGCGGTGCGTCACCAACGGGGTCCGCATGCGGATCATCGGCCGGCGGGATCGCATTCCACCTGAGCTGCTCCGGGCGATAACCAACGCCGAGCATGCGACTCGACACGGCCGCACGCTGGACTTGAGGATCGCCGTGGACTACTCGGCCAGAGACGCGATAATTCGCGCTGCCCGGAGGGTCGCTGCGCATTCGGACGGAATCGAGGATCTCGATCGCGACCAGTTTGCCGCGCTGCTTTCTCGCGTCGACCACGGAATCGGCGAGTCGCGCGACGTGGATCTTCTCATTCGCACGGGCGGTGAGCAGCGATTGAGTGATTTTCTGCTATGGGAGTGCGCCTACGCGGAGCTCTACTTCACACGTCGCATGTGGCCGGACTTCTCAGCGGTGGACCTTCGCGAGGCAGTCGAGGAGTTCCACGCGCGCGAGCGCAGGTTCGGGACGGTACCAGCCGCGGCGGCAGGGTAAACGACGCGCTTTCCACACAAATATCACTGAGGACGACACGCTACCCGCTAATCGCTGGGCGCTGACTGCTGCGCGCTACGACGGGGCCGCCGGGAAGTTCGCAAAATGATCGGGGCAGTCGTCCTCGCTTGAGCGCGAAGCGGACGGCGACTAGCAGCCAGCGGGTAGCGTGTCGTCCTTATTGCTGTTCGACCTACGCGTCGACGCGAGCCCGGATATGAAAAAGGGCCGCCTCATCGGCGACCCTTTTTCCCCCCGCGTCCGCTCAGCTGCGCTGAGCAGGACGGAAACGCCCGCCCTTGCCTCGGCGCTCCTTGCCACGGTTCTCCATCCGTTCCTTCATACGCTGCTGCGCTGCATCGAACTTCGTGCGCTGCTCAGCCGTGAGGAGGTTTCGAATCTCAGCCTGCTGCTGCTGATGAATCGGCTGAATCCGCGCCTGCATGTCGGTGCGGAGCCGCTGAAACGCGGCGCGCGCTCCCGCGCTGTCGCCCTTCTGGCGCAGTGCCCGAGCCGCATCGCTCTGAGTCCTGAGCTGTTCGCGAGCCGCCTGGAACCGGGGACGATATTTTTCGTGAATCGCGCGAATCTGAGTGCGCTGCGCGTCAGTCAGATTCAGGTCACGAGCAAATCCGCGGTTGAAACCTCGACCGCCATGTCTCCGCGCTCCGCGCATTCCACCGCGTCGCTGTCCGTCAGGCCCTCGCTCGCCTGGAGCTTTAACGCCGGGCGCCTGAGTGCCGGGAGTCTGCGCGCCGGCAACCCCGGAAATTCCAATAAGCAGTGCAGCTCCAAGAGCCGCAGCATTCCATCTCGACATCAAAACCTCCGTAATCGTCTATGAGCGCGCGGATGCGCGCAATCAAAATGGTAGACGCGGCGGTACACGCGATGTTAGGGCCGGCTGCTTCCTGCGTTACCCCCGGGATCATACATTTGGGACTGAGCATCTCATCTCATTCAGGGAGCCGCGAATGCCACTCAAGGAAGGAAAGCGATACTGCATAAACCACCCGAACGCGCGGATGGGCCGCACGGAGCGGTTCAAGGCACTCGTGAACGTCGACGGGGCGACAACGACGGGCGTCGGCGGCACGATCGATCCCGGCTCCGGCATCATCGTGATGCCGTTCGTCTGCGAGGAATGCGGATACATGGAGCTTTATCTTGCCGACAAGACGCCTGTGGAAAAGAAATAGCCGAGAATGGCAACACAGGTAGTTCAGCTGCGTCGCCGCGGCTGGGGTGAGACTCTTCGCCCGGATTCGTGGTGGATTCAGCCGCTCGTCGTGTTCACGATTCTCTCGGCTTTCGTCGTCTATACGACGTGGGCGGCGTTACAGAACGCGCATTACGAATTCGGGAATTATCTGTCACCGTTGTATTCGCCGGTTCTGTTCGGTGACTCGCCCCAGGCGCTTTTCGGGCCGAAACCGGGATGGTGGCCATCGTTCCTCCCGTTTTCACCCGCGCTGCTGATTCTGCCGTTCCCCGGGCTGTTCCGGCTTACCTGTTACTACTACCGCGGCGCGTATTACAAAGCGTTCTGGTCGGATCCGCCCAACTGCGCTGTGGGTGAGCCGCGCAAAGGATATCGCGGAGAAGCGTCGTTTCCATTGATCCTTCAGAACGTCCACCGGTATTTCCTGTACATTGCCCTGCTTTTCATCGTCGTGCTCTCGTATGACGTGTGGAAGGCGCTCTGGTTCGTCAATGCGGCGACCGGACGGGAAGATTTCGGGATCGGCCTGGGAACGCTGCTCCTGGCGGCGAACGTAGTTCTTCTGGGCGGCTACACTTTCGGCTGCCATTCCCTGCGGCATCTCGTCGGCGGTTATCTCGATCGCCTATCCCGCGCGCCGGTTCGCAAGAAAGCGTACGACTGCGTCAGCTGCCTCAACCGCGGACACATGCGCTGGGCGTGGTTCAGCCTCGTAATCGTCGCTTTCTGCGATGTCTACGTTCGTCTTCTTTCCATGGGAGTCTGGACGGACTGGAGACTACTGTAGTGGCCGATTACGAGACCCACGCCCACGATGTTCTTGTGGTTGGAGCAGGCGGCGCGGGACTCAGGGCCGCCATAGAAGCAGCGAAGTCCGGAGCCCGGGTGGGGCTCGTTTGCAAATCACTGCTCGGCAAGGCGCACACCGTGATGGCTGAGGGCGGCGTCGCGGCCGCACTGTCGAATGTCGACGATCGCGACAGCTGGCGCGTCCACTTTGCCGATACGATGCGCGGCGGGCAGTACCTCAACAACTGGCGGATGGCGGAGCTGCACGCTAAGGAGGCGCCGGACAGAGTGCGCGAGCTCGAGGCGTGGGGCGCAGTTTTCGACCGGACGCCTGACGGTCGTATTCTGCAGAGGAATTTCGGCGGACATAAATATCCGCGCCTCGCGCACGTCGGGGACCGCACGGGGCTGGAGATGATTCGCACTCTCCAGGACTATGCAGTGCAGATGGGGATCGACGTGCACATGGAATGCACGGTGGTCGACCTCATTAGGGACGGCGAACGAATTGCCGGAGCGTTCGCGTACGACCGCGACCGCGGCCGCTTCAAGGTTTTCGAGAGCCGGGCGATCGTGCTCGCAACAGGCGGCATCGGCCGTGCCTACAGCGTTACGAGCAACAGCTGGGAGTACACCGGCGACGGTCACTCGCTTGCATACCGCGCTGGTGCGGCGCTTCAGGACATGGAATTCGTCCAGTTCCATCCTACGGGGATGGTGTGGCCCCCCAGCGTGAAGGGAATTCTCGTCACCGAAGGTGTGCGCGGCGAGGGGGGCATCCTCGTCAACCGCGAAGGGCGGCGGTTCATGTTCGACGACATTCCGGAGAATTACCGAAGCCAGACGGCCGACAATGAAGAGGAAGGGTGGCGCTACGTTCAGGGCGACAAGAGTGCGCGACGCCCCCCCGAGCTGCTCACGCGAGATCACATCGCGCGGGCCATCATGCGCGAGGTGCGCGAAGGCCGCGGCAGTCCGCACGGTGGTGTCTTCCTCGACATCTCCTGGATCAGTTCGAAGATGCGCAACGCCCCGGACCACATCAAAAAGAAGCTCCCGAGCATGTACCACCAGTTCAAGCAGCTGGCGGACATCGATATCACGGCCGAGCCGATGGAAGTCGGTCCGACCACGCACTATGTGATGGGCGGCGTGCGCGTGGACGGAGACAGTCAGATGTCGACATTGCCGGGATTGTTCGCTGCCGGCGAGGCAGCGGCGGGCCTCCATGGCGCTAACCGGCTCGGCGGAAATTCGCTGTCAGATCTTCTCGTGTTTGGCATGCGTGCAGGTGAGTACGCCGCGAAGTATGCGGCGGAAACCTCGCCGGCAAGGATTCCACCCGACGAAGTCGACGCTGCGGCAAAGGTTGCGCTCGAGCCTTTCGGACGCGCGACGAATGGGAGCTCGGCCGAAGGCCCGTACCAGGTTCAGGACACGCTTCAGGATATGATGCAGGACCTCGTGGGAATCGTTCGGCGGCAGGAAGAGATGCAGCGCGCTCTGGATGGAATAGCTGCTCTCAGATTGCGTGCGGCGGCGGTTTCCGTCACCGGTAATCGTGAATACAACCCGGGCTGGCACACCGCTCTCGATCTCGAGAATCTGCTGATCGTCTCGGAGGCCGTAACGCGCTCGGCGCTCGAGAGGCAGGAGAGCCGAGGGGCGCAGTTCCGCGAGGATTATCCGGACAAGGATCCGGCTTACGCCAATTTCAACATCACGGTCACGCGGGGCAGGAAAGGTGAGATGATCGTGAGCCGAGTGCCGATTCCGCCGATGCGCGACGACCTCAAGCAGATCGTGGAGGAGAACAAGTGACTGCGACAGCGAGGGTGGCGGGGGTGGGGGCGGGGGCGGGGGCGGCTTCGCACGACGTCGTCAAGAGCGGCCAGCGCGCAGCCGCGCGCAGCGACCAGAGTGCCGGCGGTGAGGCGAAGCGGGCGACCTTTCACGTCTGGCGCGGTGACGGTGCTGGTGGCGAGTTCAAGAGCTACGAGACCTCGGTTTCCGAGGGGATGGTGGTCCTCGACGCGATTCATCAGATCCAGGCGGAGAGCGCGAACGATTTGGCCGTGCGGTGGAACTGCAAGGCAGGGAAATGTGGGTCATGCTCGGCCGAAGTGAACGGCATGCCGAAGCTCATGTGCATGACGCGCCTCAATGATCTCGACCTCGACGAGCCGGTGACCGTCGAGCCGATGCACGCTTTTCCTGTCGTTCGCGACCTGGTGACGGACGTGTCATGGAATTTCGAGGTGAAGAAGCGCATCAGGAAGTTCACGCCTCGCGCGCCCGATGCGCCGGACGGGACCTGGCGTATGGCTCAGTCCGATGTGGATCGCGTGCAGGAATTCAGGAAATGCGTCGAGTGCTTTCTCTGCCAGGACGTGTGTCACGTGCTGCGCGATCACCAGAAGCACGACGAGTTCATCGGCCCGCGCTTTCTCGTCCATGTCGCCGCGCTGGAGATGCATCCGCTCGACACCGAAAATCGCGTCGACGAGCTGCGGACGGCCCACGGTATCGGCTACTGCAACATCACAAAGTGCTGCACGAGGGTGTGCCCCGAGAACATCACTATCACCGACAACGCGATCATCCCTCTCAAGGAGCGGGTGGTGGACCAGCATTATGATCCGTTGCGAGGATTAGTGAGACTCTTCAGGCGAGGCAAGTAAAGCAACTACAACCGCTTCGCCACAGAGCCACAGAGAACACAGAGAACGGCAAAAATAGGGGGAACAGCACCCGCCGCCCCGATACCGTTCGTCGTCGCAGTTGTAGTCAACCAAAAAAAACCGAGGAGCCTTCATTGGCGAAGGTCTATGAGCAGCGCTGGAATGGCTGCTTGTCGTTCTCTGTGCTCTCTGTGTCTCTGTGGCAAGCTCGCAGATCTGTCACATCCAACGAGTGGTGACGCGCCAGGGTCATATCTCGTTTGAACTCGGCCCGCGACGTGCAGGCACGTCCCCCGTGTGCACGGAATTGAAAACGCTTTGCATCATCGCTGGCCTTGTCGCGTGTGGCTCCGATCCTGCAACCGGCCCGGTGATCATTCCTGCGGAATTCGCTCTCTCCGTTCAGGAAGTCGTGTCCGGGCTGTCGAATCCAGTGTATGTCACCGCACCGGCGGGTGACGCGCGCCTCTTCGTGGTGGAGCAGGCCGGCCGCATTCGGATCGTCAAGAACGGGCAGCTGCTCCCGACGCCGTTTCTGGACATTGCCGCGAGAGTGTCGAGCGGAGGCGAGCGCGGCCTTCTGAGCTTCGCTTTCCATCCCTCATACGCGGCGCGCGGATTCTTCTTTGTCCACTTCACCGACCTCTCCGGCAATACGCGTGTCGAGCGGTTTTCCCGGTCAAGCGACCCGGATGTCGCTCTGCCCTCGTCGTCGAAGCTAATCTTGACCGTCGCTCAGCCTTTTCCGAATCACAATGGCGGTCTCAACCTGTTCGGCCCGGACGGCATGCTTTACATCGGTCTCGGCGACGGAGGCAGCGGGGGCGACCCGTTTGGAAATGGTCAGAATCGTAATGCGTTGCTCGGCAAGATCCTCCGTATCGACGTCGATCGCGGTGACCCGTACGTCATTCCCGCCGACAATCCGTTCGTGGGTCAGCAGGGAGCGCGAGGTGAGATCTGGGCATTGGGCCTTCGCAATCCATGGCGCTTCGCCTTCGATCGAACGGGCGGTGTGCTGTACATCGCGGATGTCGGCCAGGATCGCTTCGAGGAAGTGAACGCTGTCCCGGCGAATCGCGGGGCCGTCAACTACGGATGGAACACGATGGAGGCGGCGTCGTGCTTCGGCTCATCGTCCTGCAGCCAGCAGGGCCTCGAGCTCCCGGTTCTGTTCTACCCTCGGGCCGGCGGCGCCTGCGCCGTCACCGGCGGATTCGTGTACCGTGGCGCAAGTCTCCCCGAAATCGCCGGGCATTATTTCTATTCGGACTATTGTGCCGGATTCCTGAAGAGCTTTCAATTTCAGGCTGGGTCCGCCGTTGAGCAGCGAACCTGGGATGTCGGGAGCATAGGCTCGATTACCTCCTTCGGGGAAGACGGCGCCAGTGAGCTCTACATGACCTCCTCGAACGGCCGGGTGTATAGGATTATCCGCCGCCCGTGAAACTCTCTCCCTCGCCTGTCTGCCCTTCATTGCGCTGCTTACATTGCGAGCTTAACCCGCGGTTCGGACCATGACGGGTCAACAGGTGGTGTAATTGGCAATCGATCTTCGCGGGCAGCTTCAGAACATTCTTGGAGACACCTACGAGCTGGAGCGCGAGCTCGGCGCGGGTGGAATGGCCCGCGTATTCATCGCGACAGAGTCAGCGCTCGGCAGGAAAGTCGTCATCAAGGTTCTTCCGCCGGAGATTGCGGCGGGGGTAAAGGTCGAGCGATTCAAGCGGGAGATTCAGTTTCTCGCGCGTCTGAATCATCCGCACATCGTGCCGATGCTGGCGGCGGGCGGCGAGGGCGGTCTCTCGTACTATGTGATGCCCTTCATGCAGGGCGAGTCGCTCCGCGCGCGGCTCTTGCAGCATGGCGCGCTTCCGCAAACTCAGGTGGTGCGGACGCTGCGCGAGGTTGCGACGGCGCTGACGTTCGCGCACGAAAACGGAATCGTCCACCGCGACATCAAGCCCGACAACGTTCTGCTCATCGGCGGGTCGGCGATGGTCACGGATTTCGGTGTGGCGAAAGCGCTGTCCGTGTCGACGGGCGACGGAGATCCGAATGCGCTCACTTCGCTTGGTATCGCGCTCGGCACTCCCAGCTATATCGCTCCGGAGCAGGCGACGGCCGACCCGACGACCGACCACCGTGCGGATCTTTATTCGCTCGGGGCGATGGCGTACGAGATGCTGTCTGGCCGAACGCCGTTTTCGGCGCGATCTCCGCAGGCAATGCTGGTCGCGCACATCAGCGAGCCGCCGGTGCCTCTCATCGAGCGCAAGCCGGACGTCTTTCCATCGCTCAATGTGCTTGTCATGCGTTGTCTGGAGAAATCGGCGGACATGCGGCCACAGACCGCCGAAGAAATCGTGGGTCTGCTCGATGCGATCGTCACACCGCGCGATGAAGTTGTCGCTGCATCAAATGGCGACGGCGCAGATCGCCTGGAGCCGGAGCTCATTCAAACGCCGCCGGGGACGCCGGCCGATGCGACGAATACGACCTCCTATACCATCTATCTCCTCGCAGGCGCGGTGGCGATCATCGGCATTGGAGTTCTGATCGCGAAGTGGCTCATCTAGCGAGGCTGGACTCGGACCGGGTCAGCGAGGCGATCGCCTGAAACAAGTCGTGGCGCGGATCGTCACTTGATTTTATCCTAGTTCCCCTCGCAGTCCCCACGATCCGGTCTCCAAAAGATGAGAAGCACCATCGGGCGTTCGCGCCTTTTCTTTTTTTATTGTCTGTCGCCTGGTTTGAGCGGCGCAAGCGTGCTGCACGCTCAACAGCCTCCGCTGGTTGAAGCCCGCGCTATCTGGGTTACACGCTTCGATTACGACTCGGAAGCGAAGATCAAATACATAATGGAGACTTCGGCGAAGGCGCATTTCAACGTCGTGTATTTCCAGGCACGGGCGGCGGGCGACGCGTACTATCGCTCCACGATCGAGCCGTGCGCTGTTCTTCTCTGTGGCAGGCTCGGCGGCACGCCTTCATATGATCCCCTCGAGGTGGCGGTACGCGAAGGCCATCGCCGCGGCCTTCAGGTGCATGCTTATCTCAATGCGTTGAGTGGCCGCCCTGCCGGAATCGAAGGGCAGTGCCGCCCGATGACTGAGTCGATGCCAGGCAATCCCCCTCACATGCTGCTCGAGCATCCGGAGTGGGGAGTTACTTATCGCGACGGTCGCCCGCTTCCATGCCCCAATACCGAAGAGTACATCTGGGTGTCACCGGGTTTTCCGGAGGTGCGGACGCGTCTGGCAAGAGTTGCCGCAGACGTTGCGCGCCGGTACGACGTAGATGGAATTCACCTCGATCGAATTCGTTATCCCGGCACGGCCTGGTCGTACGATGCTCCGAGTCTCGCCGAGTTCGGGCGTGATCCCGTGCGATATCGCGCGGAATGGCTCGCCTACCGAACTAATCTCGTCAATCGAATGGTGAAGGAGACGTACGACAGCATCACGGCGGTAAAGCCCTCGCTCGTGTTCTCAGCTGCGGTGTGGGGCGTCTACGAGGACAAGTGGAATTGGAAGACGCAGTCAGGTCTCAACGACCTCCTGCAGGACGGGCGCGCGTGGGCGCGTAATGGCTACATGGACGTTCTCGTTCCGATGAACTACTACAAGATTCAGCCGGTGCTGTGCGCGCGCGCTGACTGGACCTGTCTCCTGCTCGATCATCTCAAAGGAGCCGGCGCTGGTACCGGTCGCCAGATGTACATCGGGATGGATGCGGGTAAGGGGGTAAGGGAGGTCGTAAGCCAGATCAGGGTTGCGCGACGCAACGGCGCCGCCGGGTTTGCGCTTTTCTCGTTCGGTGAGGCCGACCGTGCAGGGATGTGGCCCGTGCTCGCGGCGAGCGTGTTCTCCCAGCGCGCTGCAGTGCCCCTCATGCCGTGGAAGCTCGCCCGCGCCGACAGCTCCGCGGCCGGGTCCACTCACTGACAGAGCGCGTCTGCGTCATCGCCAATCCGGCGGCAGGCCAGGGGCGTGGCGCAAAGATATTGCCGGCAGCCCGTTCGGCGTTCGTGGCATACAACGTTACAGATGTAAGAACGACCGACAAGCACGCTGATGAGAGTGTGCTCGCCGCCCGCGCAATAGCCGACGGTGCCACGACGATCATCTGCGTCGGCGGGGATGGTACGAGCGCGAATGTCGCAAACACGATTCTGCATTCCGGCTCGGACGTTCGACTCGGCGTAATTCCGGCTGGCACCGGCAATGACTTTGCGAAGACTCTCGGAGTTACATCGACTCCCGTGCACGAGATTGCGCGACTGGCTGTTGAGTCTTCCGATCACAGAATGGATGTCGGCCGTGTGGACGACAGGTTTTTTCTGAACTCCTGTGGCTTTGGATTTGACGTCGCCGTCGTTCAGGGCCTGGCTCGGCAGCGGTGGCTCAAAGGCAACGGCGTTTACATCTACACGGCCTTACGACAACTTCTGGGATTTCGCGGATTGAACATCGCAATTCGCTCGCTCGCCGCAGACCACGAGCGATCGCTCTACATGATGCTCGTCATAGCCAACGCCCCGCATTTCGGCGGCACATTCATTATTGCGCCATTAGCGAGCGTCACCGACGGTGAGCTCGACGCGGTGCTCGTTGTCGACGCGTCGTCAGTACGGCGGCTGCGACTTCTCGGCGCCGCTACGCGCGGTGCGCACATGGCGTACAAGGAAGTCCGCATGAACCGGGCGCCGGAGTTCACACTCGCGTTCGATCATGCCCCTTTCTACGAGACGGACGGCGAGGTTCATCGAGCGGAACGCGCGACCGTGGAGGTGCGCTGCATGCCCCG
Organism: Gemmatimonadaceae bacterium; assembly: GCA_035633115.1. Taxonomy (NCBI): domain Bacteria; kingdom Pseudomonadati; phylum Gemmatimonadota; class Gemmatimonadia; order Gemmatimonadales; family Gemmatimonadaceae; species Gemmatimonadaceae bacterium. The sequence goes on from DASQFN010000103.1 coordinate 27,037, forward strand.
GGCTTTGCGCGTTATCTCCCTCGCTACATCGCCTCGAGTAGAGCCCTGAAGCGTGGCGTGTCGCGAAGCGGAGCGAAGTCGGGGTCGTGTTCGATCCATTCCTTATGGCCATAGCCCTTGTCGAGCGCTTTCTCGAGACTGTCCAGAGCCTCTTCGTGTCGGCCGAGCTTGGCATAGGTGCAGGCGGCGTTGTACAGCGTGACTGTGTCGTCGGGATCGATCTCTGCCGCGCGCCGTGCATACTCGAAAGCGCGGTCGCTCTCGCCTAATTCAGCGAAGAGCGCGCCGCCGAGATTATACGCGCGCGCGTCGTCGGGGTTGAGCTCGATGCGCTCCTCAATGAGCTTGAGCGCTCGTTGGGTCGCTATCCGTGCCTCGTCCTTCTTGCCAAGTGAGTGGTACGCCTGAGAGAGCGAGCTCGCCGTCTGGTAGTCCTCTGGCCGGAGCTGTGAGGCTCTCTCGTACAGCCGTACCGCTTCGGCAAATTTTCCCTGGGACTGGCATGCGCGTCCGTAGAAATACGGCGCCTCGAAAAGGTTGGGGTCGAGTCGCATCGCCTTCTCGAATTCAGCCTCCGCTTCGGCGAAATTGCGCTTGTTGAGCCATAATGCAATCGCGCGCGAGAGGTGCCCCTCAGCCAGCTCCGGTTCCAGCTCGAGTGCGCGCAGGCTTGCCGTTTCAGCCTGGCGGAGATTCGTCTCCCGCGCATCGTGGTTGATGTACAGCAGCGAGCTGCAGTCCGCGATTCCCGCGTGGGCGATCGCGTAACTCGGATCGGCGTCAGTCGCCCGTTTGAACATCTGCCGCGCGTACTCCAGGCTCTTGCGGCGATCCTCGAAGAACTGGCGTCCGCGAAGATAAAACTCGTAGGCCTTCACGTTCTCAGTGTGGGACTTCTCGATTGCCTTCTTCTCATCCTCGCTCAGGATCACCCGGAGCGCCTTCACGATCGACTGTGAGATGTCGTCCTGGATGGCAAACACATCCTCCATCTCGCGGTCGTAGCGCTCCGACCAGAGGTGGTAGCCGTCCGCGACATTCACGAGCTGCGCCGTGATGCGAAGGCGGTTGCCCATCTTGCGGACGCTTCCCTCGAGGAAAGTGGAGACCTTGAGCTTACGTCCGATCTCGGCGATCTCCTCGTTCTTCCCCTTCAAGGCGAAGGAGGCCGTCCTCGAGGCGACACGCAACGTCTGGATCTTGGAAAGCGCGTTGATGATTTCGTCGGCAATTCCGTCGGTGAAGTACTCGTTTTCCGGATCGGCGCTCACGTTCGTGAACGGCAGAACCGCGATCGACTTGGCGGACGACACCACCTGCTGAGGCATTGTCTCCGTCTCAGTCGGCGTCGTCAAACTCGTCGATGCCATAGCCTGGCTGAACATCGCTGTGGTTCGGAAACGCTCGGCGACATCGGTGGACATTGCCTTGACGATTGCTCTCTCGACGTTCTCGGGAACAGTGCTCCGCAGGGCGCGGATCGGCTTCGCCGTTTCTGTGAAGCGCTTCGCCATGATCGCCTGTGCCGTCGCTCCCGTGAATGGCCTCTCACCGCTGAGCATTTCATATAGCATGCACGCTAGACTGTACTGATCGCTGCGGCCGTCAAGATTCGCCTCGCCTGCTGCCTGCTCGGGGCTAACGTACGCCGGCGTGCCCACCATCATTCCGGTCTGTGTCAGTGTCTCCGGACCAACCGAGCTCACCGCTTTGGCGATTCCGAAGTCCATCACCATCGCCTCGCCCTCATAGAGCATGATGTTTTCGGGTTTGATATCGCGATGTACGATTTGCTGGCGATGAGCGTAGTCGAGCGCGGAGGCGATGGCGCGGGCGTGGTGAACGGCTTCATCGACAGGCAGCAATTGCTCACGGTCGAGCCGCTCACGCAGCGATTCCCCTTCCACGTAGGGCATCACGTAGTAGAGAAACCCGTCGGCCTCCCCCGACTCGTGGAGTCCGAGGATGTGGGGGTGATTGAGGCGCGCGGCGACTTTAATCTCCCGCAGAAAGCGTTCAGGCCCGAGGGAGGCAGCCAACTCGGGGTGAAGCACCTTCAGCGCAACCATGCGTTCGTGCCTTGTATCCTGTGCCAGGTATACCGTTGCCATCCCGCCGCGGCCGAGCTCGCGGTCGATCGTGTATGACTGCGACAGTGCGCCGCGAAGGCGCTCGAGCGCTGGAGTCGCCGTCACATCGTCTCGAGAATCGCCCTGAAGCGCGGATTGTCCCTGATCGAATCAAAGTCGCTGTCGTGCTCTATCCACTCCTTGTGGCCGTAGCCCTTATCAACGGCACTCTCGAGACAATCGAGAGCGTCGTTGGGCTTGTGCAGCTGCGCGTAGGTACATGCAACGTTGTAGAGAAGCATCGGATCATCGGGATCGATGGCAAGGGCGCGTGCGGCGAGCTCGGCGGCACGGTCGACCTCTCCGAGCGCTGCGAAGCCGCCCGCTGCAAGAACGCACGCTCGCGTGTCGTCGGGGACCAGCTCGAGCCGCTCCATCACGAGCCGCGTCTGACGCCGGTATGCCGCTTCGGCTTCTGCCCGCATTCCCAGCGAGGAATAGGCCAGCGCGAGAAAGCTAGGTGCCTGGTAGTCCTCGGGGCGTAGAATGCACGCGCGCTCGAACAGCTTTGCCGCCTCGGCGTACCGTCCTTGTGACATCCGGGCTCTGGCAAAGTAGTACGCGGCCTCGAACAACTTTGGATCGAGTCTCATGGCGGTCTCGAACTCGCGCTCCGCCTCATCAAACTGCTTCCGCAACGATACTGCGAGCCCGCGGGCAACGTGCGCCTCCGCGAGGTCCGGGTCGAGCTCGAGAGCTTTCTGACTCGCGCTGTCACCCTGAGTCAGGTTCGATTCGCGGGCGTCCACTTTCATGTAGAGTATCGAGCTGCAATCGGCGAGGCCGGCGTGGGCGAGCGCGTACTCGGGATCGATCTCGATCGCCCGCCGAAACATTTTGCGGGCCGTCTCCAGACTCTTTCGGCTGAGCTGATGGATGTGCTGGCGGCCGCGGAGGTAATAGTCGTACGCCTCGACGTTGACCTTTCGCGTCTTCTCGATCGCCTTTTTCTCGTCTTCGGTCAGGATTACGCGCAGGGCCTTGACGATCGCCTGGGAGATGTCGTCCTGAATCGCGAAAACGTCCTCCAGCTCCCGGTCGTATTTTTCCGACCAGAGCTGATAGCCGTCCGCGACGTTCACCAGCTGCGCGGTTATGCGGATTCTGTTCCCCATCTTCCGCACGCTTCCCTCGAGAAACGTCGACACCTTGAGCTTTTGTCCGATCTCCGCGATGTCCTCGCTCTTTCCCCGGAATGCAAACGAGGCCGTTCTCGATGTGACGCGAAGGGTCTGGATCTTTGAGAGCGCGTTGATGATTTCCTCCGCCATCCCATCCGTGAAGTACTCGCTTTCAGCGTCCGCGCTCATGTTGCTGAAGGGAAGTACTGCGATGGATTTGGCGGCCGAGACGACGGGTTGCGGAATTGTCTCCGCATCGGTGGGTGTCGAGAGACTAGGCGAAACGAGCGCCTGAGCGAACATCGCCGATGTCCTGAATCGGCCTTCCGGCTGCGTGGATAACGCCTTCGTCAGGGCCCTTTCAACGTTTTCGGGAACGTTGCTTCGCATTGAGCGGACAGGCTTGACCGTCTCTGTGAAGCGCTTGGCGAGAACTGCCTGTGCGGTTGGGCCACTGAATGCGCGTTCGCCAGCCAGCATCTCGTAGAGGACGCACGCAAGGCTGTACTGATCGCTTCTCCCGTCGAGATTCGTTTCGCCGGCGGCCTGCTCAGGGCTCACGTAGGCTGGGGTGCCAACCATCATTCCAGTCTGTGTGAGCGTGTCCGAGCCTGCCGCACTGACGGCTTTGGCGATTCCGAAATCCATCACCATCGCCTCACCTTCGTAGAGCATCACATTCTCCGGCTTGATGTCGCGATGGACAATATTCTGCCGGTGAGCGAAATCGAGCGCCGACGCAATCGAGCGTGCGTGATGAACGGCTTCCTCAACGGGGAGAAGCTGCTCGCGGTCGAGCCGCTCGCGGAGCGATTCTCCCTCCACGTATGGCATTACGTAATAGAGGAAGCCGTCGGCCTCACCCGAATCATGCAGCGCAAGTATGTGCGGATGATTCAGACGCGCGGCGGTTTTGATCTCGCGCAAGAAACGGTCGGGCCCGAGTGAGGCCGCCAGATCCGGATGGAGGACCTTGAGCGCTACGAGCCGCTCGTGCTTGCAGTCCTGCGCGAGATATACCGTTGCCATTCCGCCACGTCCGAGCTCGCGGTCGATGGTGTAAGTCTGCGACAGCGCGCCGCGGAGGCGCTCGAGGGGCAGCGCCGACTCGCTCACATCGCTCTCTGGATCGCCTTGAACCGAGGCAGATCCCGGAGTGAATCGAAGTCCGAGTCATGATCGATCCACTCACGGTGACCGAACCCGCGGTCAATAGAGCGCTCCAGGCACGAGAGCGCGTCGTCCGACTTGCCGATCATGCTGTAGGTGCACGCAACGTTGTAAAGCAGCATGGGATCGTCCGGATCGATCTCCAGCGAGCGCTTCGCAAACTCGAGGGCGGGCTCTGCCTCTCCCAGCTTCGAATGAGTGGTCGCCGCGAGGTTGCATGCGCGCGCATCGTCCGGATTCAACGCCAGCCGGTCGTCGATGAGCTTCAGTACGCGACGGTTCACGGCCAGACTTTCCTCATCCATGCCGAGGGATTTGAGAGAGGAAGCCAGCATCGACGGTGCCTGAAAGTCCTCGGGGCGAAGTGCCGACGCCCGCTCGAACAGCTTGACCGCTTCGGCGAAGCGACCCTGCGATTTCCGGGCGCGCCCATAGAAATACGGCGCCTCGAACAGCTTTGGATCGAGCTTCATCGCGGTCTCGAAGTGCTCCTCCGCCTCGTCGAACTGCTTGCTAAGGGATACCGCAATCCCCCTCGCGACATGGGCCTCAGCCAGCTGAGGCTCCAGCTCGAGCGCCTTCTTGCTGGCTGCGTCGGCCTGCCTCAAGTTCGACTCGCGCGCGTCGAAATAGGTGTACAGAAGCGAGCAGCAATCGGCCACGCCCGCATGCGCGAGCGCATAGTCGGGATCGATCTCGATCGCGCGATTGAACATCTGCCGCGCGTGCTCGAGACTTTTTCTCCGCAGCTGATGAAAGAACTGTCGGCCGCGAAGATAGAATTCGTATGCCTGAAGGTTTACGGTGCGAGGCTTCTCGATCGCCTTTTTCTCGTCTTCGCTCAGGATCACCCGCAGCGCCTTTACAATGGCCTGTGAGATCTCGTCCTGAATCGCGAAGATATCCTCCATCTCCCTGTCGTAACGCTCCGACCACAGCTGGTATCCGTCGGCGACGTTCACGAGCTGGGCCGTGATGCGCAGACGATTGCCCATCTTCCGCACCGTGCCGTCGAGAACGGTGGAGACGTGGAGCTTGCGGCCGACCTCTCCGAGGTCCTCGTTCTTTCCTTTGAGCGCGAATGAGACGATGCGGGATGCAACCCGGAGCGTTTGAATTTTCGAGAGAGCGTTGATGATCTCCTCGGCCATGCCGTCGGCGAAGTACTCGTTCTCCGGGTCGGTGCTGGAGTTCACGAAGGGCAGAACCGCGACTGATTTTGCCGCAGCCACAGTCGGCTGGGGCAGAGTAGCCGTGTCGGTCGGCGTCGTCAGCGAGCCCGAGCCGAGCGCCTGCGCGAACATGGCTGCCGTTTTGAACCGCGCCGCGGTGTCGGTGGACATTGCCTTGCTCACCGCGCGCTCGACGCTTTCGGGAATGCTCCCGCGCAGCGAACGGAGCGGCTTCGCCGTCTCGGTGAATCGCTTCGCCATCACCGCCTGCGCGGTGGGGCCGGTGAATGCGCGCTCTCCGCTCAACATCTCGTATAAGACGCACGCGAGACTGTACTGATCGCTTCTTCCGTCGAGATTCGTCTCACCCGCTGCCTGCTCGGGGCTGACATAGGCCGGAGTGCCCACCATCATCCCGGTTTGCGTGAGGGTATCGTGGCCGGCAAGGCTCACTGCTTTGGCGATTCCGAAATCCATGACCATCGCCTCGCCCTCGTAAAGCATCACGTTTTCCGGCTTGATGTCCCGGTGGACGATCTGCTGGCGATGCGCATAGTCGAGCGCCGATGCGATCCCTCGTGCGTGATGTACTGCCTCCTCGATCGGGAGCTGATGCTCACGATCCAGGCGCTCCCGCAGTGATTCGCCTTCCACATAAGGCATCACGTAATAGAGGAAGCCCTCCGCTTCGCCGGAATCGTGCAGCCCGAGGATGTGCGGGTGATTGAGACGTGCAGCGACTTTGATCTCGCGAAGGAAGCGATCGGGTCCGAGCGACGCAGCGAGCTCCGGGTGCAGCACCTTGAGCGCGACCATTCGCTCGTGCTTGCAATCCTGCGCGAGGTAGACAGTCGCCATGCCTCCGCGGCCGAGCTCGCGGTCGATCGTGTACGACTGCGACAGAGCACTGCGGAGGCGCTCGATGGGAAGCGACATGGTCACATCACCTTCAGCAGAGCCTGATACCGCGGCGAAGTTCTGATGGGGTCCAGGTCCGGGTCGTTCTCCATCCATTCCTTGTGGGCGTAGCCCTTGTCCACGGCGCCTTCGAGCGCAGCGATGGCCTCCTCCGGCTTGCCAAGGGAAGCGTAGGCGCACGCGATGTTGTACATCATTCCTGCATCGTCCGGATCCACGGCGAGCGCGCGACCGACAAAATCGAGAGACTTCTCCGGCTCACCGAGCGAAGCCAGCGTGCTAGCCCCGATTATCAGAGCGCGCGCATCGTCCGGGTTCAGCTCGAGTCGTTCGTTGACGAGCTGCACGGCGCGCCGGTAGGAATTCTTCGAGTCGGTCTCGTTGCCGAGTGATTTGTAGGCCTGGGCGAGGAAATGCACAGACTGGAAGTCCTCGGGTCGAAGCGTGGACGCGCGCTCGAAAAGTTTCGCAGCCTCGAGCGGTTGTGCCTGCGCCAGCCTCGCGCGACCAAAAAAGTACGGCGCCTCGAAGAGCTTCGGATCGAGCCGCATCGCGCCTTCGAACTCGCGCTCCGCTTCGTCGAATCGCCTGCTCAGCGACACCGCGAGCCCGCGTGCCACATGCGCCTCCGCCAGATCCGGCTCGAGCTCCAACGCTCTCATGCTCGCAATGTCGGCCTGTTTCAGGTTCAGCTCGCGCGCGTCGAAGTACATGTAGAGCACCGAGCAACAGTCGGCCACGCCGGCGTGAGCGAGCGCGTACTCCGGGTCTATCTCGATTGCGCGATTGAACATCTGCCGCGCGTACTCGAGACTCTTGCGCCGAAGCTGGTGGAAAAACTGGCGGCCTCGCAAATAGTATTCGTACGCCTGGACGTTCACGGTGCGCGCCTTTTCGATCGCTTTTTTCTCGTCCTCACTCAGGATCACGCGAAGTGCCTTCACGATCGACTGCGATATGTCGTCCTGAATCGCGAAGATGTCCTCCATCTCGCGATCATAGCGGTCGGACCACAACTGGTATCCATCGGCGACGTTTACGAGCTGCGCAGTTATGCGAACGCGATTTCCCATTCTCCTGACGCTGCCGTCGAGTACGGTCGAAACGTGGAGCTTCCGCCCCACCTCGGCGAGGTCCTCATTCTTTCCCTTGAGCGCGAAGGACACGGTGCGAGAGGCTACACGCAGCGTCTGGATCTTCGACAAAGCATTGATGATCTCTTCAGCCACTCCGTCGGCGAAGTATTCGTTCTCCTGGTCGGTGCTCATGTTCGAGAAGGGAAGCACGGCAACCGATTTTGCCGACGAGACTGTCTGTTGCGGGAGAGTCTGCGTGTCGGTCGGGGTGGACACGCTGCTCGAACCCAGTGCCTGCGCGAACTGTGCAGCGGTCTTGTAGCGCGCCGCCGCATCCGTGGACATGGCTTTGGCGACGGCGTGCTCAACCGGCTCGGGAATGCTGCCCCGCAGCGAGCGAAGCGGCTTGACTGTCTCCGTGAATCGCTTCGCCATCACCGCCTGAGCCGTCGGGCCGGTGAAGGCGCGCTCGCCGCTCAACATCTCGTAGAGCATGCATGCCAGACTGTACTGATCACTTCTGCCGTCGAGATTCGTTTCGCCTGCGGCCTGTTCCGGACTGACGTACGCCGGCGTCCCGACCATCATGCCGGTTTGCGTCAGCGTGTCGTGCCCCGCGGCGCTTACCGCTTTGGCGATACCGAAATCCATCACCATCGCCTCGCCCTCGTAGAGCATGACGTTTTCCGGCTTCATGTCGCGATGGACGATCTGCTGGCGATGGGCGTAGTCGAGCGCGGAGGCAATCGAGCGTGCGTGGTGTATCGCTTCGTCGATCGGGAGCTGATGCTCGCGGTCGAGTCGCTCCCGAAGTGATTCTCCCTCGACATACGGCATCACGTAATAGAGGAAGCCGTCTGCCTCGCCCGAGTCATGGAGCCCGAGAATGTGAGGATGATTCAGTCGTGCGGCGACTTTGATCTCGCGCAGGAACCGATCGGGGCCGAGTGACGCCGCGAGCTCCGGATGCAGCACCTTGAGTGCGACGAGCCGCTCGTGCTTGCAGTCCTGCGCCAGATAGACAGTCGCCATTCCACCGCGGCCGAGCTCGCGGTCGATGGTGTAACTCTGCGACAGCGCGCCGCGAAGTCGCTCGATCGGAAGAGGTGTCGTCACATTCCGTCCAGGATTGCTTTGAACCGCGGAGTCTTGCGGATGGATTCGAAGTCAGGATCGTGCGCGATCCAGTCCTTGTGTCCAAATCCCTTGTCGACTGCGTGCTCGAGAGCGGCAAGGGCTTCCTCCGTCTGGCCCAGAACGGAGTACGTGCAGGCGACGTTGTAGAGCAGCATCGGGTCGTCCGGATCTATTGCTACCGACTTCCGCGCGAACTCGATTGCTCTCTCAGTCTCTCCGAGGGTACCGAGCGTCGCTGCACCGAGGTTCCACGCACGGGCGTCGTCAGGGTTCAGCTCGAGCCGCTCTTCTATGAGCTTGAGCGCCCGACGGTCCTCCGCCTCACCTTCCGCTGCCTGACCAAGAGATTTGTGCGCCTGGGCAAGGAACGACACCGCCTGAAAATCCTCCGGCCGAATCGCGCATGCCAGCTTGAAAAGCTTCACGGCGTCGTCGAACTTTCCTTGCGCGAGGCACGCTCGACCGTAGAAGTAAGGCGCCTCGAACAGTTTTGAATCGAGCCGCATAGCCTTCTCGAATTCCCGTTCCGCGTCGGTGTAATTCTGGCTGAGCGAGAAGGCAATGCCGCGCGCGAGGTGAGCCTCGGCGAGATCCGGGGCGAGCTGGAGTGCGGTGTTGCTGGCGCTTTCAGCTTGCTTGAGATTCGATTCCCGCGCGTCGAACATCATGTAGAGCAGCGAGCAGCAGTCGGCCACGCCGGCGTGTGCAAGGGCGTAATCAGGATCGAGCTCGATTGCCCGCTTGAACATCTGCCTTGCGTACTCGAGGCTCTTGCGCCGGACCTCGAAGAACTGTCTCCCACGCAGGTAGAATTCGTAAGCCTGAAGATTCTCCGTGCGGGCCGCGCCCATCGCTTTCTTCTCGTCTTCGCTGAGTATCACCCGAAGGGACTTGACGATGGCCTGCGAGATGTCGTCCTGAATCGCGAAGACATCCTCCATCTCTCGGTCGTAGCGCTCGGACCACAGCTGGTATCCGTCGGCGACATTCACGAGCTGCGCGGTAATGCGGAGCCGGTTCCCCATCTTGCGAACGCTTCCATCGAGTACCGTCGAGACTTTCAGCTTCCGGCCAACCTCGCCGAGGTCTTCATTCTTTCCCTTCAGCGCAAACGAGACTGTTCGAGACGCAACTCGCAGCGACTGGATCTTCGTGAGAGCGTTGATGATCTCTTCGGCCATTCCGTCTGTGAAATACTCGTTCTCGGGATCGGGACTCATGTTGGCGAAAGGAATGACGGCAATCGATTTCGCGGCCGACACAGTCGGCTGCGGCATGGTCGCGGTATCGGTAGGCGTTGCCATGGTTCCCGAAGCGAGCGCCTGGGCGAATATCGCGGCGGTTTTGTAGCGGTCACCAACGTCGGTCGACATCGCCTTCGAAACCGCCCTCTCCACGGGCTCTGGTACGCTTCCACGGAGTGAGCGCAACGGCCTGACCGTATCGGTAAACCGCTTGGCCATCACTGCCTGGGCCGTTGGACCGATGAACGCGCGCTCGCCGCTCAGCATTTCATAGAGCATGCACGCGAGGCTGTATTGATCGCTTCTGCCGTCGAGATTCGTCTCGCCCGCCGCCTGCTCGGGACTGACGTAAGCAGGCGTCCCGACCATCATTCCTGTCTGCGTCAGTGTGTCCGACCCAGCCGAGCTGACGGCCTTGGCGATGCCGAAGTCCATGACCATCGCCTCGCCTTCGTAGAGCATCACGTTCTCCGGCTTGATGTCCCGGTGGACGATATTCTGCCGATGTGCGTAGTCCAGCGCGGAGGCAATCGACCGTGCGTGGTGAACTGCCTCATCAATGGGCAGCTGACGTTCGCGGTCGAGCCGCTCTCTCAATGATTCTCCCTCGACGTACGGCATCACATAGTAGAGAAAGCCTTCGGCCTCTCCCGAATCATGGAGCGGGAGGATATGTGGATGATTCAGCCGCGCGGCGAGCTTGATCTCTCTCAGGAAGCGCTCAGGTCCGAGCGATGCCGCAAGGTCGGGATGCAGAACCTTGAGCGCCACGAGCCGCTCGTGCTTGCAGTCCTGCGCGAGATAGACCGTCGCCATGCCCCCGCTGCCGAGCTCGCGGTCTATCGTGTAATTGTTCGCAACCGCGCCGCGCAGCCGCTCGAGTGATGGATTCATTCTTTCGTCACATGGAGCTGACGATTGCCTGGAACCGGGGATTGCTCCGCAAAGGAATCAGATCGCTGTCGTGCTCGATCCAGTTCTTGTCGCCCCAGCCTTTTTCCACGGCACCCTCCAGTGCGGCCAGCGATTCGTCGATCTTGCCGAGCTGCGCGTAGACACACGCGACGTTGTAAAGGAGCATCGGATCTTCCGGATCGACAGTCATCGCGCGTTCCGTGAGGTGGATGGCCCGCTCCGGGTCGTGCATGTTGGCGTAGGTTGCTGCGCCGAGTATGCACGCCCGCGGATCTTCGGGATTCAGCTCGAGATGCTGGTCGAGGAGTTTCAACTCACGACGATAGACGGCCTGGGCTTCTTCAGAACGTCCGGCCGACATGAGAGCCTGAGCGAGAAAATGCGGCGTTTCGTAATCCTCCGGGCGCAGAGCGGCTGCCCTCTCAAAGAGCTTCACCGCCTCGTCATAGTTTCCTTGCGCGAGGCGCGCGCGCGCATACCAGTACGCCGCCTGGAACAGCTTGGGGTCGAGACGCATTGCGGTCTCGAACTCCTCCTCAGCCTCGTCGAAGCGCTTGCTCAGCGAGACAGCGAGCCCCTTGGCCAGGTGCGCCTCCGCCAGCTCCGGCTCTAGCTCGAGCGCCCTGCTGCTTGCCTTGTCGGCCTGCCGCAGATTGAACTCTCGCGCGTCGAAATACGTGTAGAGAAGGGAGTAGCAGTCGGCGACGCCGGCGTGCGCGCGCGCGTATTCCGGGTCGATCTCGATCGCCTTGTTGAACATCTGCTTTGCGTATTCGAGGCTCTTGCGGCGCAGCTGATGGAAGTACTGCCTCCCGCGAAGGTAGTAGTCGTATGCCTGAACGTTCACGGCGCGCGCTTTTTCAATCTGCTTCTTCTCACCCTCGCTCAGTATCACACGCAGCGCCTTCACTATCGCCTGCGATATCTCGTCCTGAATCGCGAAGATGTCTTCCATCTCGCGATCATAGCGCTCCGACCAGAGGTGATAGCCGTCGGCGACGTTGACGAGCTGGGCGGTGATGCGGAGACGGTTTCCCATCTTGCGTACGCTTCCCTCGAGGAAAGTGGAAACCTTGAGCTTCCGGCCGATCTCGGCGATCTCCTCGCTCTTCCCCTTGAACGCGAACGACGCCGTCCTCGACGCAACTCTGAGAGACTGAATCTTGGAAAGGGCGTTGATGATCTCCTCCGCCATGCCGTCCGTGAAGTATTCGTTCTCCGCGTCGGCGCTCATGTTCGTGAAGGGAAGCACGGCTATAGACTTCGCGGTGGAAACCACCGGCTGCGGCATCGTCTGCGTTTCACTCGGCGTATTGAGACTCGTTGACGCGAGCGCCTGCGCGAAGAGGCCTGCGGTCTTGAACCGGGTGTTCGCGTCGATGGCCATCGCTTTGGATAGGGCCTTCTCGACAGTCTCGGGAACACTGCTCCGTACGGATCGGATTGCCGGGACGTTGTCGGTGAACCGCTTCGCCATCACTGCCTGAGGGGTGGGGCCGGTGAACGGGCGCTCCCCCGACAGCATCTCATAGACGACGCAGGCAAGGCTGAACTGATCGCTTCTGCCGTCGAGGTCGGTAGCGCCTGCAGCCTGCTCGGGGCTCACGTACGCCGGAGTGCCTACCATCATTCCAGTCTGCGTCAGAGTTTCGGGTCCCGCTGCGCTCACGGCTTTGGCAATTCCGAAATCCATCACCATCGCTTCGCCTTCGTACAACATCAGGTTCTCGGGCTTGATGTCGCGGTGGACAATTCCCTGACGGTGTGCGTAGTCGAGTGCCGAGGCGATTCCGCGCGTCAGGTTCACCGCCTCCTCGACAGGCAGATACTCTTCGCGGTCGAGTCGCTCGCGCAGCGACTCACCCTCGACGTACGGCATCACGTAATACAGAAAGCCGTCGAGCGCTCCGGAATCGTGGAGCGGAAGGATGTGAGGATGATTCAGCCGCGCAGCGACTTTTATCTCGCGAAGGAACCGGTCCGCGCCGAGGGACGCGGCCAGCTCCGAGTGCAGCACCTTGAGCGCGACCATGCGCTCGTGCTTGACATCCTGAGCCAGATATACCGTCGCCATCCCGCCGCGACCGAGCTCGCGATCGACGGTGTATGAGCTGGAGAACGATTTTCTGAGCTGCTCGATTGGAAGGGCGGCCATCTCTACATCGCCTGCGCTATCGCCTTGAATCGTGGCGTTTCGCGCAGCGGATCGAGATCGGAGTCGTGCTCGATCCATTCCTTGTGCCCGAATCCCTTGTCCACGGCTCGCTCGAGAGAAGCTAACGCATCGTCGATCTTTCCGAGAACGGAGTAGGTACAGGAGACGTTATACAGAAGCATCGGGTCGTCGGGATCAATAGCGAGCGATCGCTCCGCGTACTCAATCGCCGTATCGGTCTCGCCGAGCTTGGCGTGCATGCCCGAGCCGAGGTTGCAGGCGCGCGCATCGTCGGGATTGAGCTCCAACCGCTCGTGAATCTGCCGGACTGCACGACGCAACGCAGCGTCGGCTTCCGCCTTCATGCCCATCGACTGGTAGCTCTGCGCCAGGAACGCCGTCGCCTGGAAGTCCTCGGGCCTTAACGCTGAGGCCCGCTCGAAGAGCTTTACGGCATCCTCGAACCGCCCCTGCGCCGTCCGGGTACGGCCGAAGAAATACGGCGCTTCGAACAGCTTGGGATCGAGCCGCATTGCCGTCTCGAATTCCTTTTCTGCCTCGTCGAACCGTTTGCTCAGAGATGCGGCGATGCCGCGTGCTAGATGCGCTTCGGCAAGCTCCGGCTCCAGCTCCAGGGCCTTGCTGCTCGCAATGTCTGCCTGGCGAAGGTTGAATTCGCGCGCGTCGAAATAGGTGTAGAGAAGGGAGCAGCAGTCGGCCACGCCCGCGTATGCGCGCGCATACTCGGGGTCGATCTCGATCGCGCGGTTGAACATCTGCCTCGCGTACTCCAGGCTCTTACGACGCAGCTGATGAAAGTATTGCCGTCCGCGCAGGTAGTAGTCGTATGCCTGAACGTTGACTGCGCGCGCTTTCTGGATCTGCTTCTTCTCTCCTTCGCTCAGAATGACGCGGAGCGCTTTGACAATCGCCTGCGAGATGTCGTCCTGGATGGCGAAGACATCCTCCAGCTCGCGGTCGTAGCGCTCCGACCAGAGATGGTATCCGTCCGCGACGTTTACCAGCTGCGCCGTGATCCGCAGCTTGTTGCCCATCTTTCGGACGCTCCCCTCGAGAACCGTCGACACCTTCAGCTTCCTGCCGATCTCGCCGATGTCCTCGTTCTTTCCCTTGAACGCGAACGAAGACGTGCGTGACGCAACACGCAATGATTGAATCTTCGTCAGTGCGTTGATGATCTCTTCAGCCATGCCGTCCGTGAAATACTCGTTCTCCGGATCGGCGCTCATGTTTGCGAACGGCAGAACGGCAACCGACTTCGCGGCTGATACGGTCGGCTGAGGGACCGTCTGCGTGTCCGTCGGAGTCGAGACATTCCCCGATGCAAGCGCCTGCGCGAACATGGCCGAGGTCGGGTACCGCTTCGACGCTTCCGTGGACATGGCGCGTGAGAGAGCGCGCTCGATGCTCTCAGGTACGGCCGCTCTGAGCGTGCGCACGGGCGCGACGGTCTCCGTGAATCTCTTTGCGAGCACCGCTTGCGCAGTGGGCCCGGTGAACGGCCGCTCGCCCGTCAGCATCTCGAATAGAACGCAGCCAAGACTGTACTGGTCGCTCTTGCCGTCGAGGTTCGCTTCGCCTGCCGCCTGCTCGGGGCTCACGTACGCCGGTGTGCCGACCATCATCCCCGTTTGCGTCAGCGTCTCGTGACCCGCGGCGCTGACCGCCTTCGCAATTCCGAAGTCCATCACCATCGCCTCGCCCTCGTACAGCATCACGTTCTCGGGCTTGATGTCGCGATGGACGATGCCCTGGCGGTGCGCGTAGTCGAGCGCTGACGCGATCGAGCGCGTGTGATGTATCGCCTCCTCGATCGGCAGCTGCTGCTCGCGGTCGAGCCGCTCCCGCAATGACTCGCCTTCGACGTAAGGCATGACATAATAAAGGAGTCCGTCAGCGTCGCCGGAGTCGAACAATGGCAGGATGTGCGGGTGGTTGAGCCTCGCCGCGAGCTTGATCTCCCGAAGGAAGCGATCGGGTCCGAGCGAGGCCGCCAGGTCAGGATGGAGGACCTTCAGTGCCACGGTACGATCGTGCTTGCCATCCTGTGCGAGATAAACCGTCGCCATTCCGCCGCGGCCGAGCTCACGATCTATGGAGTACGCACCCGAGAGTGAAGTGCGCAGGCGTTGTATTGGGAGAGTCACGCGATGGCGGCGGGGGAGTCGGCGAGAAGAGCAGAACTGCTGAAACGAAACGTCAAGTCTATGAGCCGAACGGGGCAGGTCAAGTCAACCGTGGCGCTCCGCTCATGACGGGAGGATGCGTCAGAATAGGTCAAACATCCATCATTTCTTTTCGCGTCATCTTCCGCGTCGCGCGTCAAGAATTTCCCAGGCATATCAGCAAACATCTTTTTTCACATCACAAATGTACAATCGAGTGAGTTGTGCTTGCGGGCAAACGTCCAATCCTTTATAGTCCTTCCTGAAGCCGAGCGTACAGACGTGTATCGTTGTGCATGCACGTTGTGCGGCGGCTTCGACAATTGAATCTCCTACCGAAAATGGCAACCCGGCTCGCGAGACCGGCACGCAAAGTCAGGCTTCTCTCGTAGAAGCGCCCGACTACCGAAGGGGAGAAGATTTCACCGGCATCTCGTCACGTCGGAAATTCTTCTATTCGGGGGTCCACAATGCGCGTTCGATCCGGTGTCTTTATGTGGTTGTCGCATCCAGATTTCAAGACAGCGCGAGTTGCGCTAGCCGCCGGCGCACTAGCCGGTTTAGGCGTGCTCGGCGCTTGCGCCGAAACACCCACAGCATCAGATGTTGCGGGCCCTCGTGCTCCCTCGAGTCCCAGCAACGATTTTGTTCCCGGCGTGGTTGGCGCTCTAGCGCGCACGGTGAAGGTATGCGTCGATATTAACAGTGATGCGGCGCCGACACTGGCTGGATACACCTTCACCACCGTCCAGAGCGCCACCCCTACTCCCGAAGCACTGGACGCTGTCACTTCGCCCGTGACCGTCGCGGTGGGCGAGTGTGAGGACGTTTTTGTCCGGGCTAATACGGGCAACCTCATCCTCAATCCCGGCTCTATCAACCCTCGGGCGAAGCTGACAATCACCGCCACGGTACCGGGTGGATACACATCGGACATAAGCAGCTGCATCAATGAAGGCCCCCCAGCGTGGCAGGACTGCGTGACGAGCAATACATGGGCAATCTCGTCGGCGAACATCTATCACGGATCGTCGGTCACCTTCCTGTTTGCACAGGGCGACCTTCCGCCACTGTTCCTCATTCTCGATGAGGACGCGATCGACAACGGCCCGCCGCCCAATTTCTTCAGTGCAAGGGACGTCAACGACGACATCGCCAAGGTCGGCCAGCGCAAGCAGCTTCGCTGGTTCGAGGCGAACGTGGGTGAGGAAATCGTGTTGTGGAGCGGACAGATGGGCGATGAGGGCTGGTTCGCGCCGAAGTTCATTCCGGACTCATGGGCGAATGCCGGGCCCACTGACGATGGCCTTCGCAACTTCCTCGGTCTTCCCGTCGGGCCAGGCCTGGGCAAGGGGAAAAACCCCGAGGCCCTCCTGGACAAGATCCCTGACGTGACCCCGCTGCGCGCGGAGGGATTGTTCATGCTCATCGGCAGAACTGTCTGCGCTGTCGTTTACGACAGTGACATCAGCATCAATTACAGCCCGCTGAATGGCAGCCTTAAGGGCGCCAACCTCGGTATCGTGGCGTTCACTGTTACCGCCGTCGATCAGCTCTTCGGACAGTCGTCGGGCTCGCTACCAGCGGTCACGCTTACAATCGAGGATGCGGATCAGGTCTGCGCTGGAGATCAGACGCTCTTACAGTTAGCGCCCGTTCCTCTGACGTCGTCGACCGAGGTTGACATCGTACCAGGCGAGGATGGCTGATAACCCGCTGGGCAGAAAACAAAACGGAGCCGGGTTTCCCGGCTCCGTTTTGTTTTTCCGCGCGATTGCGGCCTGGAACGTCCCTCGCCAGCTGCTCGCGTATGGCTGCCGCCTTTGAGCTTCCCCCGGTACAGATTCGACCGCGAGCATAACCTTCACGAGACTCGCGACACAGCTGGCCTGAATCGGCTGCGACCGGCGAGCTGGCTACGCCGCAACGATCGCGTGGTACAGCTGCGAACGGTCGAGATACTCGAGCCGCTGACGCGCGAGCTTCGCGATCCTGTAATACTCGTGGTCGGGGTTGGTGGAGGTGGCATTTACGAGTGGCTCTGGCGTGAGCCGGGCACGCTCCGGCTCGGCCTTGACGTCAACCACGAGGTGATGCGTCGCGCCGTAGCTGAGCGCGGGCCCGACAATTTTCGTCCGATCGAGGGCGATGCTGCCCGACTTCCATTTCGTGATGGAGCGGCGGACGTCGTCTTCTTCGATTTTTCGCTCCACCACCTCGCCGGCCAGGGACCGATCGAGCCTTACGTCGCAGAGGCGGCCCGCGTCGCGCGTCGCGGTGGGCTGCTCGTCGCGCGAGAGCCCTCGAGCTGGTCACCGAGCGGAGCTATGCTCAACATCCTCAACAGATTCGGCCTGATGAACCGGCTGAGCGGCGCGTCGAATTACGAGTTCGCGCTCTCACCTGCGGAAGTTCGGAAAGCCCTCGCGCGGCATGCGGACGTTGTTGCAGAGCGAGGGTTGTCCTACATGTTCGCGCATCGGCTTCCGATCTGGTTACAGAAGGGAACTGAGGCATTGGAGCCGTTGCTCTTCCGAGGGGAGCGCGCGCAACGCCTCGCTGATTTTGTTCTTTACGTTGCCCGGCGGGTTTGAATATCGGGTGGTACTACCGGAGCGCGCCCGCGATCTCTCAGCGGTCGCGCGCCTGAAATCCGAGCCCGAGTAGACTCGCGTCATTATCGCGTAGCGCGTGGTAGAGTCTATCCGCGATCATGCGGTGGCCGCGCGCATTTGGATGCCCGTCCGGAGGTGGGATCCTTATGGAATCGAGAGGCTGACCCGAGAAGACGCCGTCCAGTCGAATGACAGAAAATCCGGCCTGACTCGCCCATGTCGCGAGATCGCGCTCGATCTGCGCGTCGCCTGGCTCAGGATCCGGCCTCGGTAGCACGAGCGCAATGGCACGCACACCACGGGCCCTGGCAAGCCGGCCGATGTGCTGGAGACTCCACTGCAGAATATCGGGCACGAGCGGCTTGATTCGACCTCGGAGCTCGAGGTCGGACATTTCCCGCGTCACGCCCGCTTCACGAAGTTTTTCCCGGATCTCCGGGTAAGGTATCGGGGCTCCACGCCGCACAGCTCCAACGAGGATGTCGAGCCCTCGCCCGAAGTCGAGCTCCTTCAGCCCCACCACAAGCGCGTTCGGCGCGAAGTTGAAAGCTTTTTGCTCCGCGACGACGGCGTTCTGCAGGACTGAATAACCGCCAACAGCAAAGTTGAGAATCTCGTAGCGGCGGAGCGGCGCACCCGGACCATCCCTGTTCAGACGCTCTTCGAGGATCGACTCGAAGTTCTCCTCGACGTTCACGCTCGCTCCCATCTCATACGAGGCCCCGAGCAATGCGATCCTGTAGGCGTTTGGAGGCGGAGTCAGCGCGTATTCCTTGTCCCGCATTCCCCACTGGTTCGTCTCGAACAGCTTGCCACGGAACAATCCTCCACGATAAGCAGGAACGAGCTCGTAGGTGATGAGATCCTCCCTTCGGCGGACGAACCTCATTCGGTAAATCGGAAGGAACGCGCCCGCTTCGATGGCTTCTCTCGCGGGGTCGGCAGTCGGGTCAGCGATGGGGCGGCGCGTATCCAGCAGAGTCTCGTAATAACCACGATCTTCGCGGAACCGGTCCGCGGTATTAAGGCGATTGGTGCCAACCGTGGCAGCGAGTCGCTGAGTTGACGCGCCAAACACGCCCGTTTTGGCCGGAAGGACGACGAGCAGCAGAGCGGCGCCAAGAAGGCCGACACCGGCGGGACGAAGGCCTGGCACGATTGACCGACGTGCCCCCGGGCGGCCTCCGTCGGGGCGGCCTCCGTCGGCGCGCGGTGCGCTGCCATCGCTGATGCGTGCCGCCGTAATGTGCGCGAGGACGAGCGTGACGAAGGCGACAGCAATCGCAGCGATGAGCTTGGCGTAGCTGAGCAGTGGCGCCCGTCGTAACGATGAGAGGGTCCAAAGCCAATCGCTGAGCGAAGTGCTGCTCCAGTACGACCAGAGCACGGAAAGAAACGCGAACATGCCGAGGATATTCACAGCCCGCGCGGCTGCACCCGCGAGAGTGGCTGCGTCCCCTGCGCGTTTCCGGCGGCTCCGGGTCTCGAGCAGAGAATTCACGAGCACGCAGGCTCCGAATATTCCCCAGAACACGGCGTCATTCGTCGAGAGGGGGAAGTCCCCGCGCAGCCAGAACCATTGATATGAGTGCAGGAGCCAGGTGACGATGAAGACGCCAAGAGTTGCAACGACGACAGCCGCAGTCGTTCCCCACCGGCGCTGCAACGGGACCGACGCCGGGAAATAGAAGACCTTCACCATGAAATCCTTCCAGTCGATGCGCGTGCGTCGCCAGAAGTCGGTGAAGCCCGTAGCGAGAAGGAAGAATCGATGCGCCGGCGGGAGATTGAATCCGAACAGGCAAAGAAATCCAATCACCAGGTGAAACTGCCCCACCACCCGGAGGTAGACGAGATAGCTCGACACCATGAACCGCACGACCCCGCCCAGACTCTCCACTTGCTCGGGTGCGATCACGAGATAGTGGTAGACAAGACGGTAAGCGACCAGGTAGGCGAGGCCGAGCGCGATCCACCAGACGCCCTTCTGGTAGATCACCGTCGCTTCCGAGTCGTAGTAAGTGCGGCGATACGTGCGGTAGTCCACGACGGGAAACAACAGGAAGCAGACATTCGGCAGCAGAAAGAAATAGGAGAGCCGTATCCACACGGACGCATGCCCTCCAGGAATATTTCTGCCCGCGCGTCGCGCCAGCTCTTCGTGCCGCAGGTCGTACATGTAGATGATGATGCGGAACATGAACATCGATCCCACGACAGCGAGCATAGCTCCGGGAACTCGAAGGGGAATCTGCAACGGATCGGCTACGGCACGCAGCGCCGCAAGGCCGGTTCCCGTAAGAGCGAGCAGCCCCACGCGCACTCCGAACGGAAGCGGCAGATGACAGATCGCCACGAGTACGAAGGCGATTGCCGCCACCGTGGCGCCCTGCGCCACGCCGAGGACGAGGGCGAGAGCCGCGAGGGAAAGAAGGAGAAAGAGCTGAAGTCGATGCCTCGGCGGAAGCGAGGCATGCGCGATGAAGCCGGCGAAGACGAGCGGAAGAATGCGAGGCAGTCCTGAATCCGGCTCGATCTCGAGAGCATAGAGAAGCCCGAGCAGAACCGCGAGCTGCGCGGCGATGCCGGCATGCTGCACGATCGTGCGCGACCGATACGACGGGCGCGTTGCTCCGCTCTCGCCGGCACTCCAGGCGCTCAGCCCGCTTGCCGCGCTCGCGTCTGCCATGGTGGGATCATCGCGCGAAAAGAAAGCAAAACGGGCACTGCCGCAAGGAAGTGCCCGTTGTGATTGTCTGATGCTGGACTGAGGTTATGAAAGCTCCCGAGGAGGGACTCGAACCCCCGACCCGGTGATTAACAGTCACCTGCTCTACCACCTGAGCTACTCGGGAATGAACCCGCAATCTAGGCGGAAAATAGAGGCGAATCAACCGCGCCCCGTGGATTGCGACGGCGCGCTTCCGGCAGTGGTAGCTTCTCCGTGCAGCATCCTTCGAACGATTACTATTTTCGCCGCAAATGCCTGATAAAACACCATCGAAATCGGGAACTACAGCGCTCGTAACGGGCGGATCGAGCGGCATCGGGCTCGCGCTGGCGAGGGAGATCGCTGCGCACGGTCACGATGTCGTGCTGGCCGCCCGCAACCGTGATTCGCTCGAAGGCGCGGCGGGTGCCATCGAGGGAAAGTACGGGGTGCGCGCCCACGTCATTCCAACCGACCTCAGGCGAGCCGATGCCGCTGACAAGCTTTACGAAACCATCTCGAATGAGAAGCTCGGGATCGGGATCCTCGTCAACAACGCGGGCTTCGGCCTCGGTGGGGAATTTCTCGAGACCGACCTGCAGCGCGAGGTAGAGATGATCCAGGTCAACGTCACTGCCGTCACCCAGCTGACGAAGATCTTCGCAGCCGGGATGGTGAGGCGGCGGAGCGGACGCGTGATGAACGTCGCATCGACCGCGGCCTTCCAGCCGGGCCCGCTGATGGCCGTGTACTACGCCACGAAAGCGTACGTGCTGAGCTTCAGTCAGGCGGTTGCCGAGGAGCTCCGTGACACGGGTGTGACCGTCACGGCGTTGTGCCCGGGCGCGACAGCGACGGCGTTCGCCGATACGGCCGAGATCAGCAATTCTCGTCTCTTCACGCGGCTCGGCGTTGACGATGCGGAGAGCGTTGCCGCGTACGGGTACAAGGCGATGATGCGCGGCGAGCGCATCGCGATTCCAAGACTGCGAGACAAGATCATGATTCAAGCCGAGCGACTTGCGCCGCGCGCGCTCGTAACGAGAATGGTGCGCCAGGTGCAGGAGAATCGATAGGGGAAAAGCTGTGCCTCTGTGGCAAAGCTGTTATCGGACGCTCAGCTTTCTCCGGTTGCCTGTCGCGATTGGGACTGGAGCACGTGCCAACACGGGTGCAAGCCACCGCCCGGTATGGGATTCCGCCACATCGATGATTTCCTCGGGCCTCCCCATCGCGACCACACGACCACCCCCATGTCCTCCCTCCGGCCCGAGATCGATTACCCAGTCCGAGAGCTTGATCACGTCGAGGTTGTGCTCGATGAGCAACAAAGTGTGTCCTGCCTCCATCAGCCGGTCCATCACGTCGGAGAGCTTGCGGATGTCGTCCAGATGGAGACCCGTGGTCGGCTCGTCCATGATGTAGAGCTTCCGTCCCGTTCTCTTGCCGGCGGCCGTGAGCTCTCGCGCAATCTTGATGCGCTGCGCTTCACCTCCGGACAGGGTCGTCGCAGGTTGTCCGAGGCGGAGATACCCGAGTCCCACCTGCTGCAGCTGCCAGAGAGCCTGCCCGAGCTTTTCCTCCCGCGGAAAGAACCGAATCGCCTGATCGACAGTCAGCTCCAGAACTTCGGCAATGCTCTTTCCGCGAATACGGACGTCGAGTACCTCGGGCTGAAATCGCTTTCCGCCACACGCGTCACATGGTACGTGGACATCTGCCATGAAAACCATCTCTACCTCGAGCGACCCCGCGCCCTCGCACTCCTCGCAGCGACCGCCGGCCACATTGAAGCTGAACGTCCCCGGCGTGTACTTCCGTTGCCTCGCGAGAGGCGCATCCGCGAAGAGAGACCTGATCTGATCGAACGCCCGGATGTAAGTCACAGGGTTGGAGCGAGGCGAGCGACCGATCGGCCTCTGGTCGATCATCACGACCTCCTCTATAGCCTCGTATCCGGTGAGCGTGTCGTACTGCCCCACAGCCTCGCCAAGGTGGCGCTTGGCCGAGTTTTCCCCGGTGAGATGGGTCTCGAGAGCCCGGTAGAGAACGTCGTGGACGAGTGTGCTCTTACCCGATCCGGAAACGCCGGTGACGACAGTGAGCGCGCCAATCGGGATGCGCACGTCTGCACCCTGAAGGTTGTGCTCGCGCGCTCCAGTCACGGTGATCCACCGTGGACCGATGCGCCGGCGCTCGGAAGGAACGGGGATCTCACGCTTCCCGCTAAGGTACTCGCCGGTGAGCGGACTCTGGTCGATGCGCGACATCGGACCGGCGAACACCACGCGGCCGCCGAGCTCGCCGCTGCCTGGGCCGAGCTCCACCATGAAGTCTGCAGCTTTTATCGCGGCTGGATCGTGCTCGACAACGAGAACGGTGTTGCCTGTATCCCGCAGTCGATGCAGCAGCTTGAGAAGGCGCCCCATATCGCGAGGATGCAGGCCAATCGACGGCTCATCGAGGACATACAGCGTGTCGACGAGCTGGGAGCCAAGTGAATTCGCGAGTCCTATGCGCTGTGCCTCTCCTCCAGAGAGTGTCCGCGTTGCGCGATTCATCGAGAGGTAGTCGAGACCCACGTCGCGAAGAAACCGCACGCGCTCGCAGGCCTCGCGGAGAATGGTTTCCGCGACCTGCTGCTCGAACGGCGTCAGCTGCAACCCGTCGAGCCATTGGCAGAGCTCTCCAACCGGTATCTCGGCCACTTCAGCGATTGTGAGACCGGCGACTCGCACATTCAGAGCTTCCGGCTTGAGCTTCGTGCCGTGGCAGGTCGGACATTCCTGCGCGGTCTGATACTGTCGCAGAAAAATCCTGATGTACTGCTTGTACCGTTTTTCCTCGAGATCCTGAAGGAATGGGATGATTCCCTTGTAACCGCGCGAGCGTTTTCTGAGGAGGAGCGCTTTCTGCGCGTCCGACAGCGAGGTCCACGGAATGTCCATCGAGATTCGCTCGCGCCGCGCGAACTCAGCGAGCGCCCGACGCTTGTTGTCGTAGCGAGGCTTGGTCCAGGGATCGATGGCCCCCTCTCGAAGCGTTCGCTCCGGGTTCGGCACGATGACCGACAGGTCGTACTCGAGGACCGCCCCGAATCCATTGCAGGTAGGGCAGGCGCCACGCGGATTGTTGAAAGAGAAAAGCTGAGGCGACGGCGCGGGCGCGCGCGTGTGATCATATGCGCACTCGAACCGCTCGGTGAAGAGAAGTCGATCACCACCGTCCGCCTGAATCACGACGCATTCGCCGTCGCCGTCACGAAAAGCGGTGGCGATGGCATCGCTGAGTCGCCCCGATATCGCGGCCGCAACAGCGAGGCGGTCGACAACAACAAGGACCTCGGACACGCGGCGAAGATCTATCCGTCGTGCCGGCAGCTCATCGAGATGCAGCACCTCACCGTCCACGCTCACGCGGAGGAATCCCTGGGCGCGAAGATTTTCGACGACCACTTTGTGCGTCACGAGCTCTGAGAGACGCAGCGGGAATGCGACGTAGAATCGTGTGCCGTCCGGTAGCGCGAGGACGGTGTCGATCACCGATTGGACGGTATCGGGCTTCATTTCGCGGCCGCAGAGCGGACAGAACGTGCGACCAACCCGGGCCCAGAGAAGCCGAAGATAGTCGTAGATCTCTGTAGCAGTGCCTACCGTCGAGCGCGATGTCTTCGTTGGATTCTGCTGCTCTATTGCGACAGCCGGTGAGAGGCCCTCGATTGAGTCCACATCGGGCTTCTCCATTCGATCGAGGAACTGTCGCGCATACGCCGAGAGGGACTCGATATACCGGCGCTGCCCCTCGGCATAAATGGTATCGAAGGCGAGGGAGGACTTGCCCGACCCTGAAGGGCCGGTGACGACTGTGAAGGCGCGGCGCGGGATCTCGAGGTCGAAATTCTTGAGATTGTGCTGCCGGGCGCCGCGGATGATGATGCTTTCTTTCACTCTTCCAATCTATCCGCGCGAAGGGAATAATGCCGAACAAACACCGATTCCGAACCGATCGCAGTCCATGGATCTGCTCTCAAAACGGTCGAGCTACCGTGCCCAGCGTCTCGGTGTTTGCGGCGTCGGTCGCGGCTGGGGCTCGTCCGGCAGTCAGCTAGCGCGGAAGCAGTCTACGGAGCCCGCCTCTCCGCTGCGGCGTCTTCCAGACGCCGCGGCTTCGAAAGCCGGCGGTCTCCTCGCTGCTTCGCGACGCTGCCTGCCGGACGACCCCAGCCACTCCCTCCAACACATTGCGGCGAGTCAACGCGCGCGAAGCGCGCGCGCTTATTAACAAATATGTTGCTGCGCTCCGCCTTGGAATCGGTCTTTTGCGTCTAATTGGCGCACGATCGAAGGTCGTGGAGGGCGGGTTTGGGGTGTCTCCGGAGAGCAGCGTCTCGATGCAGCGAGGAGACCCACGGTGTTCGAAGCCGCGGCGTCTGGAAGACGCCGCAGCGAAGAGTGGGGCTCCGTAGACTGCATCCGAGCTAGCTGCTCTCGGAGACAGCCCCAAACCAGCCCGACCGCACGACTTCCTCAGCTACATACGCCGGACGATGCGACCGAGAAGCAGGAGAAGTATAGCCCCTAGAGTTGCGAGGCCGATCGACCTGAAATCAAAGCTACCAGTCGTGACCGTGCCCCAACCGATGCGCGTGCCGATGAAACCGCCAAGAAACGCACCGACAATTCCCAGAACTATGGTGACTACGCATCCCGAAGGGTCCCGCCCCGGCACCAGAAACTTGGCGAGTGTTCCGGCGACCAGACCCAGAAGAATCCAGTACAGCCAGAGCGGCATTCAGTGACCCTTCGGCACTACAAAACCAGCGGGGCTCGCTATGGAACCCGAGTTCGGCCGCGTGTTGTCATGCGATAGATCCAAAGCAGCACCAGCGCACCGACGATCGCCAGAAGAAGACTTTGCCATGTGAAGCCGTTGATGCCCAGGCCCATGATCGTATTGCCAAGGAATCCACCTATGAAGGCGCCGACGATTCCTATGATCATCGTCACGATGATCCCGCCCGGATCGTTGCCAGGCATTATTGCCTTGGCTATCGCACCAGCGATCAAGCCAAGGACGATCCATGCTAGAAAGCTCATTTCTCCTCCAATAAGGTGAATGGCAGTCCAGATGCCTGGACCGAGACCTCAGGGGAGTGCAACCTGCGTACCAGTCCCCCTGGGGCGGTGGCGAGGTGCTATGGCAGCGGTTAGCATACGGCTGAATGTCGCACCCCGCAACCCTGCACGAGGAGGAAGCGCTCGGCAAAGCGTATGACCGGCGCCTCGTGCGCCGTCTACTCAAATACATCCGACCGTATCGCGCGCTCGTCGCCGGCGCGCTGGTCCTGCTGGCATTCGCAGGTCTCCTCGAGCTCGTCGGACCAATCCTCACTCAGCGCGTAATAGATGTCGCGCTGCCCCGACGTGACACTACGATCATCACCACCTCGGTGTTTCTGTTCATTGGAGCACTGATTGCGCAATTCGTCTGTTCCTACTGGCAGACATGGCTGACGAGTCTGCTCGGTCAGCGCGTGATGCGCGACCTTCGCCTGGAAATCTTCACGCATCTCCAACGCCTCTCGATCCCGTTCTTCGACCGTAATCCCGCCGGCCGCCTCGTGACGCGGGTAACGGCTGACGTCGAAGCGCTGAACGAGCTCTTCACAGCCGGTTTCGTCGCCGCTCTCGGCGATGTCTTCACACTGCTTGCAATCAGCGCTGCAATGTTCGTCATGGACTGGAGGTTCGCGCTCGTCGCTCACGTCGTGATTCCGGCGGTTGCACTCGCGTCGCATCTCTTTCGTACGAGAGTCCGCGCAGCCTACAGAGCCATTCGCACACGCCTCGCACGGATCAACTCTTTCCTTCAGGAGCGCATCACCGCAATCAGGATCGTTCAGCTGTACGGGCAGCAAGGAGCCGAGGCAAAACGCTTCGACAAGCTCAACCGTGAGCACCTCGAGGCACACCTTCGGTCCATTCGAGTTTACGCTCTCTATTTTCCGGCGGTAGAGATTCTGATGTCGATTGGTTTGGCGTCGCTCATCGTCGCCAGCGCCTCGCGCGTCGGAGCGGGAACACTCACCGTCGGGACTGTAGCCGCTTTTCTCCAGCTGCTGCGCCGCTTCTTCGAGCCGCTTCAGGACCTGGCCGAAAAGTTCAACATCCTGCAGGCGGCCATGGCAAGCTCCGAGCGAATATTCGGGCTCCTCGATACAGAGCCTGCGTCGGACGCACGAATCGCAGTCGCAATGCCGAGGCAGCGTACTCCCGTCGAGGTAACATTCGAGGACGTCTGGTTTGCTTACGACCGCGGGCATCTTGCGGCGGGTGAGGTTTCATCGGGCGAGCGGGAGTGGGTCCTCAAGGGCGTTACGTTCACGGTGCGCCCAGGACAAACGGTTGCGCTCGTCGGACACACGGGCGCGGGCAAGACAACGATCGTCAACCTGTTGATGCGATTCTACGACCCCCAGAAGGGGCGTATCCAGGTAAACGGGTTGGATATTCGCGAAATGCCGGTGGAGGAGCTGCGCGGCCTCATCGCATACGTGCAGCAGGACATCTTCCTCTTCGCGGGCGACATAGCGACGAACATCCGGCTGTCGAATCCTCTTGGTGACGAGGCAGTCGCCGCGGCGGCGGCGCGAGTGGGCGCCGACAGAATCATCCGACGCCTGCCTGATGGTTACCGGCATCAGCTCGGAGAACGCGGCGCCTCTCTGAGCGTCGGCGAGCGACAGCTTCTTTCGTTCGCCCGCGCCGTGGCCGCCGACGCGTCGCTGCTTCTGCTCGACGAAGCAACCAGCGCTGTGGACAGCGAGATCGAGGCTGAGATCCAGCACGCGCTCTCGGTTCTGCTGGAGGGTCGGACAACGATCGCGGTGGCGCACCGTTTGAGCACGATCGTCGGAGCCGATGAGATACTCGTGCTACATTACGGTGAGATCGTTGAGCGCGGCAGCCATCGCGCTCTTCTCGATTACAGAGGGCTATATGAACGCCTGTGGCTCCTGCAAAGCGGGGAGCAAGCCGATGGTAACTCGGTGGCGGAAGCGGTGCTTGCCGCCTCTATGGGCGACGGGTAGTTTGAGGCACCTCTCGAAGTCGCAAGCCACTCCCATCAACCCCTTTCACCCGCGCGGAGCGGGGAGAGCCCGCTAGTGCATCTTGCCGTTGCCGCGCGAACCGATACAGGCAGAATGCGGCGTGGAAATGAAGACAATCTTCACGCCGACGCTAACGAGTATCGAGGGCTATTCATAGTAGCGGACGGGATGGGCGGTCATGCGGCCGGCGAAATCGCCAGCCAGATGGCCGTCGATCTGCTGTCAGCGGAGCTTGCGGATCTCAACGACCTCACCGCCCCGGACGCCGGCCCAAAGCTGTCGGAGACGCTCAGGCAGGCGAACAGGTCCGTGTACCAGCGCACGACAAAAGAGCTCGAAAAATCGGGGATGGGAACTACGGCTTCGGCGCTGCTTCTCTCGGATACGCACTACCTCATAGGCCACGTCGGCGACTCGAGAATCTACCTGCTGCGTGACGGTGTGATGAAACAGCTCACGCGCGACCATTCACTCGTGCAGGAGCAGGTCGACGCCGGCCTCATAACGGCGGAACAGGCGAGGCATCACCCGCAGAGCAACGTCATCACCTGCTGCATCGGAATGTCCGATGACATCGAGCCGGATGTGATCACGGGAGAGACGAAAGTCGGAGATGTTTTCCTCCTCGCCAGCGACGGGCTCACCGGAATGGTCGAGGACAAGCGGCTCCTCCAGCTGCTGCAGTCGCGGGCGTCGCCCGACCGCATCGTCAACGCCATGATCTCGGACGCCAACAACAACGGCGGCATCGACAACATCACGGCCATCGTCGTGAAAGTGATCACGGCCGATACGAGGTTCCAGACCGGTGAGATTACGCCGGTTCCCCAGGCGCGGCATGGATGACGCCCCCGACTCGGTCGCCGGCGTAGCCCAACTCTACCTCGGCAACATCCTTTTCGCGCTGGAGGTAGCAGCGCTCAACATGGACGAGCACCAGAAGCCCGCAGACGCGTCTTTTTACCGCGGAATTGCACGAAAACTCGCCGAAGCGAAGGGAAGAGAGGCGGTAACAGGGGACTGACACCGGCATAACTCTCGCGTTCTGATGTACTGTTAACGGTAGCTGGGAAGCGACTCAATCAGGCTGGAGATCCGAATGGCCACCGCGACACTACCCGCAGCCGAGCAGCATGCGGACACGTTCCCGATCAATGGGACCGACTATATCGAGTTCCACGTGGGTAACGCCAAGCAGGCTGCCCACTTCTATTGCAGCGCTTTCGGGTTCGAGCTTATTGCGTATCGAGGTCCCGAGACCGGAACGCGTGACCGCGCGACGTACCTGCTGCAGCAGGACAAGGTACGCCTCCTGCTGACTACGCCGATTCGCTCCGATGGAGAAATCGCCGAGCATATCCAAAAGCACGGGGATGGGGTGAAAGACATCGCGCTCTGGGTCGACGATGCGCGCGTGGCATTCAGCCTGGCCGTCGAGCGAGGAGCAAAGCCGGCCCGCGAGCCGGAGGTGCTGAAGGACGACGATGGCGAGATCGTGATTGCCGCGATTCGAACCTACGGCGACACCATCCACACGCTCGTGGAGAGGAAAAATTACCGCGGCTCGTTCATGCCGGGTTTCGTTGCGAAGGAAACCGTGTACCGGCCGAAGCCCGTTGGTCTGAAGTACGTGGACCACTGTGTCGGCAACGTCGAGCTTGGCGCGATGAACAAGTGGGTGAAATTCTACGAGCACGTTCTGGGTTTTACGAACATTCTCACCTTCGACGACAAGACCATCTCCACCGAGTACTCCGCCCTGATGTCGAAGGTGATGGCCAACGGCAACGGCCGGATCAAGTTCCCGATCAACGAGCCGGCGGAAGGAAAGAAGAAGTCGCAGATCGACGAATATCTCGAATTCTACGGTGGCCCTGGTGTGCAGCACATCGCACTCGCAACGGACGACATCATCACGACCGTCACCGAGCTGCGGGACCGCGGCGTCGAGTTCCTTCGTGTTCCGTTCACCTATTACGACACTGTCCTCGATCGTGTGGGCCACATCGACGAAGACCTTACGTCACTGAGAGATCTCGGAATTCTCGTTGACCGTGACGATGAGGGGTATCTCCTTCAGATATTCACCAAGCCGGTTGAGGACAGGCCGACGCTGTTCTACGAGATAATCGAGCGAAAGGGCGCGAAGAGCTTCGGCGCGGGCAACTTCAAGGCGCTTTTCGAGGCGATCGAACGAGAACAGGCGCTGAGAGGAAATCTCTGAGTGCCACACTATCACACGCTCGGAACAATCCCTCGCAAGCGGCACATCGTTTTCCGCAAGCCCGACGGCGGACTGTATGCCGAGGAGCTGATGGGGCACGAGGGATTTCACGGAACGTCGTCGCTCTTGTATCACATCCATCCCCCTACGACGGTGAAGTCCGTGCGACGGGTGAAGGAGACCGGGTACGAAGCGGACGCGGACCAGACTCTTCATCACCGCCATTTCCTCACGTCGCGCGTAAAGCCGGGCGGAAGTCCGACACTGGACAGAATTCCGCTCCTGTTCAACGCCGACATCGCAATGCTGTACGTGGAGCCGACGAAGAACGACGAATTTTTCTATCGGAACGCGCAGGCCGACGAGCTGGTGTACGTGAGCAAGGGGAATGGGGTTCTCGAGAGCGTCTACGGCAATCTGGAGTACGGGGAAGGCGACTACCTCGTGATTCATCGCGGGATTCTTCACCGCTTCCGAATGAATCTCGAAGGAGAGCAGACCAGGCTGGTGATATTCGAGAGCCGGGGACATGTCCGGTATCCGTCGCGCTACAAGAACGACTTTGGGCAGCTCATCGAGGGGGCGCCCTACTCGGAGCGCGACATCAGGAGGCCGATTCTGCTCGAGCCGCGCAATGAGGTGGGCGATTTCTCGCTGTATGTAAAACAGTACGACGGCATCAACGAGCTCGTGCTCGACCACCACCCGTTCGACGTCGTGGGATGGGACGGCTACTTCTATCCGTGGGCGTTCAACATTCGTGACTTCGAGCCGATAGTCGGCCGGGTGCATCAGCCGCCGCCCGTCCACCAGACTTTCCAGGGCGACGGCTTCGTAGTCTGCTCATTCTGCCCTCGCCCGTACGACTTCCATCCCGAGGCAGTACCGGCTCCGTACAACCACAGCAATGTCGACTCCGACGAGGTTCTCTATTACGCGTCGAGCGAGTTCATGAGCCGGAAAGGCATCGAGTTCGGGAGCATCACACATCATCCCGATGGAATCCCGCATGGTCCGCATCCGGGGCGCGCGGAGGCGAGCATCGGAGCGAAACACACCGACGAGCTCGCGGTGATGATGGACAGCTTCCGTCCGCTCAAGGTCGCGAAGCAGGCGATGGACATCGAGGACAAGTCGTACCACAAGTCGTGGCTGGACACGCAGCACGAGCAGTTCTCACCCCCGACGAGCTAGTCGCTTCGTCAGTGATGGGGTAGAGACTTGGATCAGCCGATTTGGAGGCCGTCGGAAGAACGCATAGCGCAGGCAAACATGTCTGCGTTTTTGCGTTATGTAAGCGACGCCGGCCCGCGCGACTACGCGGCGCTCTACCGCTGGTCTGTTATGCATCCCGATCAATTCTGGCCGGCGATCTGGTCGTTCTTTGAAGTAGTCGCCGACGAGCGGGAAGGTGATCCGTGGGACGAAGTAATTCGCGGACTTGGCCGCATGGCGCCGCCTCACCCTGAGGCCGGCCCTCGGTGGTTCATTGGTGCCCGGCTGAATTTTGCGGAGAATCTGCTGCGCCATCGAGACGATCGGGATGCGATAGTCTCGTGGAACGAGACTGGGCGGCAGGGTGCGCTCTCCTACGACGAATTGTACCGTGAGGTAGGCCGTGTTGCTGCAGCGCTTCGGGCGCACGGAATCCAGCGTGGTGATCGCGTCGCGGGCTACATGCCGAACATCCCGGAGACGGTCATCGCAATGCTTGCGGCCGCGTCACTCGGTGCGGTGTGGTCGTCGTGCTCCCCCGATTTCGGTGTCCAGGGAGTTCTGGACCGGTTCGGCCAGATCGAGCCGCGTGTTCTCTTCTGCACGGAACGGTATCGATACGCCGGCAAAGAGATCGAGCTGAGAGCGCGGATCACCGAGGTCGTTAGTCGAATTCCTTCTATCGAGAGGGTCGTCGTGGTTCCCTATGGCGGCGGGCAAGCCGATGCATCTCGTATCCCTCGCGCGCGGGCATGGGACGACTTCGCGGGCTCGGCGGAGGCTGCGGAGCTCAGCTTCGACCGACTGCCCTTCGATCATCCGCTCTACATCCTTTACTCGTCGGGGACGACCGGACTGCCGAAGTGCATGGTTCACGGAGGCGGCGGGACGCTCCTGCAGCATCTGAAGGAGCATGGGCTTCACACCGACATCAAGCGCGAGGACCGCGTTTTTTACTTCACCACGTGTGGGTGGATGATGTGGAACTGGCTGGTCAGCTCGCTTACTCTCGGCGCCACGATCGTGCTGTACGATGGCGCGCCGTTCTCGCCGAAGAACGAAAGCCTGTGGGACATGGCGGATCAGGAAGGCATCACGGTGTTCGGCACGAGCGCAACGTACCTGGCGATGTGCGAGAAGCACGGCCTTTCACCTGTCGAAAGCCATGACTTGGGCGCGCTGCGAACGATTCTGTCGACCGGAAGTCCCCTCGCCGGCCACAGCTTCGACTACGTCTACACGAAAGTGAAGCTGGATGTGCACCTGGCGAGCATCAGTGGTGGCACGGATATCGTTTCGTGTTTCGCCGGGGGAAATCCAATCGCGCCGGTGTACCGCGGCGAGCTGCAGACGCGGGCGCTGGGAATGGCGGTCCACGTGTTCAACGAGAACGGTGAGTCAGTGGTGCAGGAGCCGGGCGAGCTGGTGTGCACTCGTCCATTTGTCAGCATGCCGGTCGCATTCTGGAATGACCCCGACGGCGTGAAGTATCGCGCCGCTTACTTCGAGAGATATCCCAACGTGTGGCGCCATGGAGACTGGAGCGAGCTCACGCGTCACGACGGGCTCATCATCTACGGCCGGAGCGATGCGACGCTGAACCCGGGTGGAGTTCGCATCGGCACGGCCGAGATCTACCGCCAGGTGGAGCAGCTGCCTGACGTTCTGGAGAGTGTCGCAATCGGGCAGGAGATCGGAGACGACGCGACGGGCGATGTGAGGATCGTGCTCTTCGTTCGGCTAAGGGACGGTGCCAACCTCGATGACGCGCTGCGCGACAGGATTCGGCAGCAGATTCGCGAGAACACGAGCCCTCTCCACGTTCCGAAGAAGATCGTTCAGGTAACGGACATCCCCCGCACGATCAGCGGTAAGATCAGCGAACTGGCGGTCCGTGATGTCGTTCACGGGCGGCCGGTGAAAAACACGGAAGCGTTGGCGAATCCCGAAGCGCTCAAGCTTTTTGAGGGGCTCGCCGAACTGCGGAGTGCGGACTAACTACGGAACTACAAAGAAATGGAAAAACGATTTGGCGGATTTTAACGGATTCGGCGAATACTACAGAATTTCTTGGGAACGACGGAACGACGGATCATTATCCCGACCGTCGTTGCTGTTGACCAAAGAACCTCCGTAGTATCCGCCGAATCCGTTAAAATCCGCCAAATCGTTTTTACCATTCTGTTGTAGTTCCGCAGTTCCGTGGTTAGTTCGGAATCTCGCCAAGAAGACCCTCAACCCGCGTCCGCGAAATGTCCGTCCGCCGCGCAACGAAAACTCGGAGCCAACGCGCACTCCGATAGAGGGCTTCGGACAGGCTTGGAAGATTGATCGTTCCCGGCCAGCCTTCCCCGGTCAAGCGCTCGACCTCGCCGTTGCGTCGCAGAACCGGAATATCGAGTCCCAGCATCTGCGTCTTGATCGGGAAATCCAGCAACACCTCGCCAGGCTTCACTCCGAGCTCGGCGGCCAGCGCGTCTTCGGCTGCACGAGTGCGCTCGCGGTCGGTCGCCACCCACTCGCCGAACCCATCGTCGAGCTGGCTCGCCGGCCACTCGAGCGCTCGCTTGTAGAGTCGCCTGCTCTTGAGAGCATCGAGAAGTGAGCTCGGCGCTGCGTGCTCCAGCCGGTGCAACAGGCCCTCATCCGTATAGGAGGGCAGCAGCTCGGCGTCGATCGCCCCTACGCGAAGCGCGTCCTCCACCATTCGCTTGTACATCGCCGTCGCGCTGCGCACTGCGTGATGCCAGTACACGTTACGGTACATCTGATACTTGGCGAACAAAAGCGACTCCAGCGCCGAGAGGCCCTTTTCCAGGACGCCAATCGCGGGGTGCCCGCTCTCGGGATCATCGAGCACTAGCAGCGAGTTTGTCAGCCGATCGACGTCTATCTCGCCGTATGGAACGCCGCACATGAACGCGTCGCGCTTGAGATACTCGATCTTGTCGAGATCGAGCGAGCCTGAGATCAGTCCCTGCAGGGGACTCCGGCTGGCTCCACTGACGAGCTCGAAGACTCTCTGAGGCGCATCTGCGGCTATCCCCGCCGACAAGAGATCAGCAATTGCGCCCGCGGTAATCAGCGGGCGAGCGACATCCTCGTGATGCAGCTGACCAATTTCCTCGAGAGCATGCGAGAAGGGATAATGTCCAACGTCGTGCAGCAGGGCAGCCGCCCGTATCACGGCCTGCTCCTCTGCGTTCGCTCCGCCGAGTCCGTCGCGCTCGGCCATCGTCGCCAGCGTTGCCCGCGCGAGATGATAAGCTCCTACGGCGTGCTCGAAGCGAGTATGGGTTGCACCGGGATACACCAGGTACGCAAGACCGAGCTGCCGGACGTAACGCAGGCGTTGAAAAATATCCGTATCGATGAGCCGGAGAGTCAGCTCATCGACACGTATATTGTTCCAGAGCGGGTCGCGCAGGATTTCGAACCGCATGCGCGACCGGAGTCGTCTACCCCTTGGGGCCGGCGTTCCTGACGGCTTCGCTGGCGCTTTCGAACTTCTTGAAGTTCTCGCGGAACATGCCGGCCAGCTTCGCGGCCTGCGCGTCATAGGCGGCGCCGTCACTCCAGGTTCCGCGTGGCTCCAGAACATCGGTCGGGACGTCAGGAATGGCTGTGGGCACTGACAACCCGAAAACCGCGTCGGTCCGGTAATTCGCTTGATCCAGCTTGCCTGAGAGTGCCGCGTGGATCATCGCGCGCGTGTGGGCGAGCTTCATCCGCTTCCCGACACCATATGCCCCGCCGCTCCAGCCCGTGTTCACGAGCCAGACGTTCGACTCGTGCTGCTCGAGGAGCTCACCGAGCATGTGCGCGTACTTCGTCGGATGCCAGACGAGGAACACCGCCCCGAAGCAGGCGCTGAACGTAGCCTGAGGCTCCGTGACACCGCGCTCGGTCCCGGCGACTTTTGCCGTGTATCCCGACAGGAAATAGTACATCGCCTGATCCGGCGTCAGTCGCGCTATGGGTGGCAACACTCCGAATGCATCCGCTGTGAGGAACACGACGTTTTTCGGATGCCCGGCTCTTCCGCTGGGAACGTTGTTCGGGATGTAGCCAAGTGGATATGAAGCTCGAGTGTTTTCGGTAATGGACTGATCCTCGAACCTGACGCGCTTCGTCGTCGGGTCGAGCACCACGTTCTCGAGGATCGTTCCGAACATCTGCGTCGTTCGATAAATGTCGGGTTCGCCGTCGGGCGAGAGGTTGATCACCTTCGCGTAGCACCCGCCCTCGAAGTTGAACACGCCGTCATGTGACCATCCGTGCTCGTCGTCACCAATGAGAGATCTGTCGGGATCGGCGGACAACGTTGTCTTTCCGGTGCCCGACAGGCCAAAGAAGAGCGCGGTGTCGCCATTGTGGCCCAGGTTGGCCGAGCAGTGCATGGACAGCACACCCTGCTTTGGAAGCAGATAGTTCATCACCGCGAACATCGACTTCTTGAGCTCTCCCGCATAACGCGTCCCGCCAATCAGAATCGTCCGCTCGGCGATGTTGAGCACGATGAACGTTCCGGTGCGCGTGCCGTGCTTTTTCGGGTCAGCCTGGAACTCGGGAGCATGCAGCACCGTGAAGTTCGGATCGAACGTCGGGAGATCAGACACTTCGGGGCGGATGAACATGTTTCGCACGAACGCCATGTGCCACGCGTTTGGTGAAACGTATCGAACCGACAGACGATAATTGGGGTCGGCCCCGCAGTAGAGGTCCTCGACGAAGATCTCGTTCGCTCCATCCAGGTGCGCCCGCACATCGGCGAGAAGAACTTCGTACTTGTCGGACGAATAGGGCTGGTTGACCTTGCCCCAGTCTACGTCCTTTTCCGACGACTCTTCTTTCACTACGAACTTGTCGTTGGGCGACCGGCCCGTGTGCGGTGCGGTCCGCGCGACGAACGGCCCCATCTCGGCGAATTCGCCTTCGTTGCGCCTGGCGGCCGCGTGCATCAGCTCGGGAGCGATGAGGTTCCAGTGAACATCACCCGTCGGGTGCAGCCCCTGTTTCCCCAGGCCGATTGCACTCTCGCGGCGCGCCGACGTACGCTCGGGTCTTGTCTCCGTTGCCATGCTATCCAGCCCTCACAGTCTGTTCCTTTTCTCGTGTTGCCAATGCCGCGCGCCCCGTGGATCGTTCCTGCGCATCCATCACCGCCACTGCGGCCATGTTGACGATGTCCTGCACATCCGCGCCTCGCTCGAGCACATGCACCGGTCGGTTCATTCCAACGAGGATCGGCCCGATTGCCGTCGCCCCACCAAGGTGATGCAGCAGCTTGTACGCGATATTGCCCGCGCTCAGGTTCGGAAAGATCAGGACGTTCGCGCGCTCCTTAACGGGCAAATTACGCGAAAAGCCGGGCCACGGCACCTTCACCGTTGTACTTACAGGCCCGCCTGAGTCGCGAGAGTCACTCGTGTGGCCGCGTACCCGCGCCTAGGCGCGGCGCCGGATGGAAACGAAGACGCCCACAATCGCCAGAAGAACCCCTGAGGCGCACACGATCGCTGCACCCGTGGGTAGATCAAGCTGATAGGAAGTCCACAAACCGAGCAAGCCGGCTGCCGCCGCGACCGCGCATCCTATGACCAGTCGTTTCATCCACTGCTGCGCCAGCATCGTCCCGCAGACCGCTGGCACGATGAGGTAAGCAAATGTGAGCAGAACTCCGGCAAGACGAACGAAGCTTACGACGACGAGAGCAAACGCCGCGTAGAACAGAAAGTCCCACAGACGCACCCGTATTCCGGACGCAAAGGCCCTCTCCGGATCGGACGATATCAGCACGAAGCGCTGGTGGAACGCTGCGTAGAAGGCTCCCAGCGCCGCAAAGACCAGTATGCGCTGGCCGATCGCACCCTTTGTCACATTGAGGATGTCGCCCGTGAGAAGGTGCTCGAGCTCTTCCTTCCCTCCCGCGACACGGCTGAGCAGGAGAATCACGCCGGCCGCGGCCACAACGAACGTTATCCCGATGATTGCTTCCTGCGGCACGGGTCCTTTCTCCGTGCTGCGCGACCAGCTGAAGAATGCCGCTCCGAGAAACGTCACAGCGAGCGAAATCCAGAAGGTGGCGCGATCGTCGAAATGATATCCCATGAGGAGGGCCACACAGGTGCCGAGTGTTGCCACCTGCGCGAGCGCGAGATCCACGAAGATCACTTCTCTTTCTACGACGTGCAGCCCGAGGTACACGAGGATCGGGGGAAACAGCAGGCAAGCAGCCAGCGGCCACTTCATGACCTCCCAGACTACCTGCAAGTCGGCGCTCATCACTGCGTCCGGAGGGCACCAGCCAGAGTATTCACGAGATTGTCCATCATGTCGAAGTAGGTGCCCGTGTTGGGACGCGCACCCGGCTGCTGTGAGACGTTCAGTACCGCCGCGCCTGTCTGACGTGCCACCGTCTCCGCCGTCCTCCGGTTCTGGAAGGGCTGCACGAGAATCACGTGCGCATTTGTCGCTTTCATCTTGCGGATCACCGAGGCGAGGTGCGCGGGCGACGGCGAAATGCCCGGCTTGGGCTCGAGACTCTCGACGATGCTCAGGCCGAAGCGTGGGGCGAAGTAAACGAAGTCCTTGTGGTAGGTCACGATCCTCGCGCCCCGATAGGGTGCGAGCTGCTTCTGCCACTCCGCCACCTTCAAGTCGAGCCTTGCGTTGAACCTTGCGAGATTCGCCCTGTAGGACGCCGCCGACTTCGGGTCGATCTGCGAGAAGCGACTGGCGATCTGCCGGGCAATGATCTTCGCATTCAGCGGATCGATCAGAAAATGAGGATTGCCCATCGCGTGTACGTCGCCCTTCGATCGATCAAATGCCGCGGGAATCTCCATCATCCTGATTCCCTGTGATGCGACTATGCGGCCCGGCGCGCCGGCGGAGATCTTCGCATTACGCGAGTTCTCCAGCAGCGGAGGCAGCCATCCGAGCTCGAGCTCAGCTCCGCCTTCGATGAGCGCGTCCGCGCGGTTGAGCGTCACTATGTGGCTCGGCTTCGCATCGACGAAATGCGGGTCCTCCGTCGGTTTCGCGAGGGCCGTGGCACTGACGGTGCTTCCGCCAATCTCTCGCGCGAGTGATGCAAGGTCTGGAGTGGTCGCAACGACGCGAAGCTGTGCAGCAGCCGGCGAGCCAGTGGCTGCAACTGCCATCAGCGCGAACGCCGCGAACTGTTTTGGGTTCAGCATTCTCATTTTTCCTATTTTGCACGTTTAGAATTTGTGTGCCGCGTGCGCACCGAGCAGGAACTCGAACTGGAACCAGAGCGAGTGGTCGGTGCCAATCCCGGTGCGATCATCGTAGTTGTATTGCACACGGAATTTCGAGAATTCAGTCGGGTACCAGGTGAAGTTGGGAGACAGGCGAAACCGATCGGCGCGCAGCGGTGTCTGCACTGAGGCGTCGTCGCCTCTTGCCCAGTCACCGCGGATTCCCGCCACGATTCGGGGTTTTATTCCCCACAACAGCTGAGCGTACGCGCCGCGATCCTTGAGCGTCTCCTCCGGCAGGATGTGCGTCGGATCTTCCGCCGACGTTCGCTCCGCTGCGTCATAGCTGCGGAACAGCGCCTCGCCCTGCATCGAGAGGAACGGAAACCCCGCCTGAGCCGTCGCAGACTTCCACTTCCAATAGGCGTCAACACCGTACACCCGGGTGCTGGCTGAAGGTCCGGAATTATTCGGACCGAACGACGCCGACGCGCCGACAAGAACCGTTTGCGTCTCGCTGACGTCAAAGGAGGTGGCGATGCGCGGAACGATCAGCATGTCCCCGAAGCCTTCCACTTCTCGCTCGACCGGAACGCCGCCATGGATTTCCGCCGATTCGTCGGACCGAAAGCTCCAGGTCGTTCCCCCTCTGCTGTTCATGATGCCCACCTGGGCTTCCGCATAGAAGGAGGTGGGCAGCAGCCATGACATGCGCATGCCCTGCCCGCGGAGACCATCCGGGCCGAACATCCGGTTGAGCACCAGCGGCTGGTCGACGAAAGCCCACGAGTGCGGATGCTGCGGATTCTGCCGGCCGAACTCCGCGAAGTATTGCCCGGCTTTCAATTGCAGATTATGCGGCAGCGAGCTCGTGAGCACGTAGATTTCCTCGAGCTCGACGCCCGTTTCACCGTTCTCGTCAAGCTTGAAGACAATGCTGGTGAACCCCTTGAAGTAGGGATCCACGGCGCCGTCAAGCGTGAGCTCGGCATTGGGGATCGTGAACCCGCGGACATGGGGGTCGTGATCGCCGAGCTGCAGGGAGCCAACGTCCGGCTCGGTGGACCACCCTGCGTCCGTCAGCGCAGTGAATCCGATGTTCATGTAGCCGCCGGATCCCCGCGGCGCCTGCGCCGCCGTGCCCGTATCGGCTGCGACACCGCCAAGCTCTTTCTCCAGCTCGCGCACCAGCGCGATTGAATCAGCCTTTGCGATGCTGTCGGCCCGCGCGACAGAATCGCGTCTTGCCCTCTCAGACGGAGTCTGAGCCAGCCCCAAACACGGCGCCGCCAGAAAAAGCGCGCCGACTATGAGTCTTCCTTTCATTGGTGGTTTGTCCCGTTCGCATTCTGTGGTAGTGGTCAGGGCGTCAGAAAGCACTGAACGCCGGCGAGGTTCACTACAGGCGGGCGATCGAGCCGCTGATGCGGACGATCAGCCGGCTAGAACAGGGACGGAGGGGCTCTGGACCAGCTGGCGCGGCCGGCGAGGCGACTGCTGAAATCCGTGGCGCTCCTTGCCGCGTGCGGCCTCGCGCTCGCGATCGCGTAATGTGTGGCAGCTCGAGGCTCGGCCGTTGCGAGCAGGTGCTGCCCGACGCATGCCGGGCAGTTGGCGTCGGAGTGTGAGTGATGAAGCTGAGTTCCCGCGGCCTCGATGTGGGCACCCGCGTCATCACCGAATCTGATTTCAGTGATCGGCGCAACACCGAGAAGGATTTGCGCGAGCGCTGCGAGAAACACAGCGGGTCGCCAGAGTGCGGGCGGGAGCATCCTTGAGAATCGTGGCACGAATCTCATACCCGGCGAAGTCTAGCCTCGTTCCGGCGGCGAAGCCAGCGTGCGTGGATCAGCGAGTTCCTGCGCCGAAAGCGTGGCCGCCCCCAATCTTGCCCGGCGTCGTGTCAGTCGGGCATCGTGACGAGGACCTGCGCCGCGAGCGATGGGGCCACAAACTTTCGGGACCCGTACACTTCGACAGTCATGGGCCCGCCAAACGGCGCTCGCGCCGTGACCCGCACCTCCGCGCCGGGCCGAAGGCCAAGCTCATCCAGGTAGCGCAGCATCGCCGCGTCCTCGTGAATTACCCGCATCACGCGGCCGCTTTCTTCCACCTCGAGAGTCTCCAGCGGGCGGTATACGGTCTCATCGACCGATCCGTCGCGCGTTGGAATCGGCGCCCCGTGCGGGTCGGTCGTCGGCTGGCCGAGAGCCTCCGCCATTCGATCTATCAGCTCGTCTGACGCAGCGTGCTCGAGCCGTTCCGCTTCTGCATGAACTCGATCCCACGAATAGCCGAGTATCGAGGCGAGGTACGTTTCAATCACGCGGTGACGGCGCAAGGTTTCGAGCGCTCTGTGACGGCCGAGCTCGGTGAGCGTCACGCCGTGGTACGGCTCGTGAGTGAGATATTTCTGCTCAGCCAATCGCCTAACCATGCCGCTCACGGACGGCGCGGTGACGCCAAGACGCTCGGCAAGAGACCCGATTGTCACTGTCGTCTGACCGCTTCCGATAGCGTAAATCGCCTTGAGGTAATCCTCGGCGGTGGCGCTGAGCCGCGAGCCTGTCAGCTCATGAACCATCGAAGCCGACCGTGACGTAATCGTGTGACATCTACTTGATGGCGATGCCGGTTACATAGAGCACGAGCATCCCCGCAAGGACTCCGGCAAAGGCTGTGACAGGCATTTCATCCGCCGCTTTTGTCGTCCACACCATTTTTCGCCCGATCGCATACGCAACCTGAAACACCGCTCCCGCGCCGATCGCGAGGAAGAGAACCGACAGCGCGCGCGAAGATACCAGCCCCCCTACCCACGCGCCGAGAATTGCGGGTGCGCCGCCAATCAATCCAAGAATTGCGAGCGTGCGAAGCGACGGCTTGTCCTTCGCGATCGGCACGACGATCCCCAGCCCTTCGGTGATGTTCTGAATGATGAAGCCCACGACGAGGAAAGTCCCGAGAGCCGCTGCGCCGACGGCATACGCAGCACCGATCGCCAGTCCCTCTCCAAGATTGTGCAGGCCGATGCCCACTGCGATCACTGCGGCAAGCGACATACGCTGGCCGGCGGCGCTGCGACCAATCGTCTCCTGTCGTCTGCTGACCGCCTGAAGGAGTAGCCACGTTCCGACAATTCCAATCGCTATCAGCCCGGTTGCCTGAAACGTGTCCTCGAGCTCGCCGCCAATCTCGAGTGCCTCCGAAATCGCATCGATTCCCAGAAAGATCAGAAGTCCGACTGTCGCGGCCATCAGGAACAGCATTGCCCGCGAGCCGAGCTGCCTGAGCGCGGGAAGCCAGAACATTCCGAGAATGACCGGAATGATTCCGACGTATATGCCGATCAGAGTGAATTTCCAGAGCGTTGCAGCCGAGGCGTTCGGCGTGACGGTGGCGACGGGTATGGAGGCCGTGAAGGGAATCGAGTTGCCAGTGAAGACCGTGATCTCGTAGGCCTCGCTCTGCACCCACACGTAGTTAAGCGTGAGAACGGCTTTGCCGAGGCGCGGAATTATGCGCCCGGGAGATATGGTATATGGCCAGATTGCCTCGTTGATCGAGACCTGGGAGATGGTAATCGGCTGCGGGCTGGTGTTGCGGAGATGGAGCTCGATCTCACCCGGCCGCAGGATCGTGCGCCCGAACTGGACCGTTTCGATAGGGACAGCGGGTTCGACGTTGAGTCCGGCGCCCCGAGTCGACACGAACAGCGCGATGACCGCCGCGAGCACAACGATTGGAGCGATGAAGAAGAGCCAGGCGCGCGCTTTGGATGGTGCTCCAGAGTCAGTTGCCATGACTTTACGCCTCCACCTCGAATACGCCCGTCCATCCCAGCTCGGCGAATTCCGTTTTGTGCGCGTGGAACATGTAAAGGCCGGGGTACCTGTAGCTGAACTCGAGAATGCCACGCTGGCCTTGCATCAACGCAACGGTATCGGTGAATTCGCTCGGCGTTAGACTGGTCCCGGTAGGGTAATACTGAAAGAAGTTCGCGTGGAGATGGAAGGAATTAACCGGATCGTACTCCAGCGTGTTCACCAGGTAGACGCGAACGAGCTCGCCAACCTTGAGCTTGATCGGATTCTTCTTGTGGTCGTAGTGGAAGGGAATCCCGTTCACCTGGTAGAAGTCGTTCTTGCCGTCGAAGTCGACGTCGAACCCGCTCATCACCATTATGAGCTCGCGGTCGACCTTGGGTCTTCCTCCCTTGGGGTCGACGATGAAAGCGCCGTAAAGGCCTTTGGCGATGTGCTTGGCGAGGGGCGCGGTGTGGCAGTGATAGAGGTGAAGTCCAAAAGGCTCGGCGTCGAACTCGTAGACATATTTCCCGCTGGGGGCGACGACGCCCGACCGTGCGTCGAAAACGCCGTCCATGTTGCCGGGATGAACTCCGTGAAAATGGATACTGTGCGCGTGGTCACTCGCATTCAGAAGCTCGACCCGCACGCGGTCGCCTTCGTTCACCCTGATTGTGGGGCCTGGGATCCGGCCGTTGTAGGTCCACGCCGCGAACTCGAGCCCCGGCATGACTTCGATCATCTGATTCTTAACGACGAACGTGTATTCGTGAAGGATCTGCCCGTTTGGAAGCGTGCTGATTTTGCCGGCATCGAAATCGGTGAGGAGAGCGCTTGGATTGAAGCCGTTCTTGACGTGGTCCACCTCTCCATCCATGGAGGGCATCATCGTGGCATGCCCACGCGCCCCCAGCTCGGCTGGTCCGGTATTGGGGCCGGTCGTAACGCGTTGCGATTGTAGCGACAGTCCGATGGCTGCCACCCCGACGACTCCAGCGCCGCCGATGCC
Organism: Gemmatimonadaceae bacterium; assembly: GCA_035633115.1. Taxonomy (NCBI): domain Bacteria; kingdom Pseudomonadati; phylum Gemmatimonadota; class Gemmatimonadia; order Gemmatimonadales; family Gemmatimonadaceae; species Gemmatimonadaceae bacterium. The sequence goes on from DASQFN010000103.1 coordinate 70,173, forward strand.
GGCAGATTTGATGAAACTCCGTCGCGTTAGGTTAGACTCTTCTGAGGTTTTGGAGGGATTTACGGTTGATTTTTGTTCGTCCATAAGCAGGAAGTTAGTGTCACCTAATATACAGCACAAGCCAAAACTGTTGTATTCCGCGACCCATAACCCGAGGCTCCTCAGCCTGACGCCCCAATCGTAAAACGTCAACGGGAACTTGTAACCGGTGTCGTAGGCGTTCAAGCGATCGGTTACTGTTCGTGTTCTATGGAAGGCAGACAGTGATTCACGACGAGAACTTGGATCTAAGGGAGAAAAACCGGGTGGCTCTCGGATCCCTGCTCGCGGGAGTCGCTCTCTCGATCGTGAAGCTCATAGGCGGGTTGCTGACGGGCAGTCTCGGTCTCCTTTCCGAGGCGGCGCACTCCGGCCTCGACGCACTCGCCTCCCTTCTCACCGCCGTCTCGGTTCGCGTCGCCGCGCGGCCTCCTGACGCTGACCATCCCTACGGTCATGGCCGCTTCGAAAATCTGTCGGCCACCGTCCAGGGTCTGCTCCTTTTCGGCACCGGCGCTGCCATCATCGTCGAGTCGGTTCGCCGGCTCACCGAAACCGAGTCCCACATCAAACCGTCGCCCTGGGCGTTCGTCATCATGGCGGTGAGCATCATCGTCGATCTCTGGCGATCACGCGCGTTGTCTCGCGCAGCCCGGAAATACGACAGTCGGGCGCTAGAGGCCGATGCGCTCAACTTTCGCGCAGATCTCTTTGGCTCGAGCGTTGTTCTGTTCGGCCTGGCACTCACCAGCTACGCGGAGCTGACCGGCACGGGCGGAATCCTTCTCAAAGCCGATGCGGCGGCCGCACTCGTGGTGGCGCTGCTCATCATCGGCATGGCTGCAAAGCTCGGCATCCGCGCCGTCAACGTGCTCACGGATCGAGCGCCCGGTGATCTGGGCGCAAGGATGACGAGAGCCGCGGCCGATGTTCCGGGTGTGCTCGCTGCGCGACCGGTGAGAATGCGGGAGTCAGGCAACCGCGTATTTGCGGACGTGGTTGTAACAACCACGCGAACCCTGAGCTTCGCCCAGGCACACGAGATCACCGAACGAATCGAGCAGGCGATAAACGGAGTAGACCCGAGAGCCGAGGTGCTGGTTCACATCGAGCCGAGCGCATCTCTGGCGGAGACCTCTGCCGATGCGATTCGCGCAATTGCCCTGCGGCTCGGGATTGCCACGCACCACGAGCAGGTATACGAGGTAGCTGACGGACTCGAAGGCGTTCTGCACATGGAAGTCGACCCGGCGCTGACGCTTGCCGAAGCGCACGCCCAGGCCGAGCAGCTCGAGGAGATCCTGATCACGGAGGTTCCGGGTCTTCGACGCGTGGCCTCACACATCGAGGCGGCCGAGCCCAATTCGAGCCGGAGACGCGAAGTTACATCGGAACGCGCAGAGGTCGTTGGTGCGATCCGCAGGCTGGTCGCTGCCAGCGAGCTGACAGAAGGTATCGTCGAGGTGCGGCTCTATGCGTCCGACGGATCGAGCTGGGACGCAGTGTTGTCGTGCGCGTTCCGGGCTGACCTCCTTGTTGGCGAGATTCACAGGTGCACGGAGCTGCTCGAGCAGGAGCTTCGAGAGCGGTTCGCCACGGTGGGCCGTGTGATCATCCATGCGGAGCCGGTCGATGGGCGAGACCGACCATGATTCGGCTGCGGAATGAGAGACTCATAGCGGGACCCGCGCATCGAATTCGGGCTTCGGTAACCGGTCCCCGGCTGCCGGTCACCGGCTAACGAGTCCCGATAGGCTACGGCGAACTACTGGTTCCGCGCAGCCATGTGAGTGGATCAACTGCCGGCCCGCCTCTCCGGATCTCGAAATGAAGATGCGCCGGCAAGGCCGGATCGGTTGCGCCGATCGTACCGATTGTCTGTCCCTTCGTTACCCGCGCGCCCTTCGATACCGCCATGCGGGCGAGCGAGCCGTACACCGAGTAGTCGCCGCCGCCGTGCTGAAGGATCACGGTGTTGCCGTACGTCCCCATCACGTCGGCGAGGACCACCTCCCCGGCGGACACTGAGCGGACCTGCGTGCCCTCCGCGGCGGCTATCCCGATTCCGTTCCAGCGCGTTGTCGTGTTGTTCGGATTGATCACGCGGCCAAAGCGATAGATGATGTTCCCGTCCACGGGCCAGTCGAGACGACCGTAGTCACTCGTGCGAATCGAGCTTGGCGCGGCGGGCGCACCTCCTGCGCGCGATGCCGCACGCCGCCGCGCCGCCTCGAAACCTGCGATAACGTTGTTGAGTCGCGCCTCGCTCTTTGCGAGCTGGGCCAGCCGTGCTCGCGCCTTCTTCGCATCCTGCTGGACTTGCGCCAGGCTCCTCACGCGTGCCCGCTCGAGCGCGGCAAGACGTACAGCCTCTTCCGCCTTGTAGGTACGGTTCTGCTCGACTCCATTCTGGAGCGAGACGAGCTGCCGACGCTGCCCGATGATCGTTTGCCTGAGCTGATCGACCCTGCCGAGAATCGCACGGTCGCGCTGGGCAATGATGTGGAGGTACTTGTAACGCGCCACCAGATCCGCGAACGATTTCGCGGAAAGCATCACTTCGAGTGTGTAGAGCGGCCCGCGCTTGTAGATCTCCACCAGGCGCCTGCTGCGGATGGCGCGCTTGACCTGAACTTCGTCCTGGGCGCGGACGAGATTGGCCGTCGTATGCTCCACTTCGCCGTTCAGCATCGTGAGCTGCTGGTCGAGCGAGCGCACCACCCGCACTGTCGCGTTGTGCTGGCGATTCAGGTTGTCGACTTCCTCGGAGATGTCGTGAACCTTGTTCTGCAGCCCGCGCATACGTTGCTGAAGTGCTTCGCGCTCGCGCTTGATCCGCGCCAGCTCGGCCTGCTGCTGCCTGAGCTTCACGTCGCCTTCTTCCTGCGCTCCAAGCTCCGTCGCACCAATGATTGCGAGCGTTGCCACCACGACCAATGTGCGCGTCACAATCTTCTGAGATGCCTCCACACCGAGGTGGCACTGCCGGCCACACCGATCAGCGCGCCGCTCAGGATTCCGACAGCGATCAGCCGATTGTCAAAGAAGACGAGCCGGAGGAAGCGGGTATCCACGAGCCTGTACGCGATCCACGTCAGCAGGAGCGCGAGCATTCCTCCCAGCACTCCCTTTATGAAGCCGTCGATAAGGAATGGTGCGCGCACGAAGCCGTCCGTCGCGCCGACGAGTCGCATGATGCTTATCTCTTTCTCTCGCGCGAGAACGGAGACGCGAATGGTCGCGCCGATGATGATTATGGCGACTGCCCCGAACGCAATGCCGAGGCTCATTCCCGCCGCCTGTGCAATTCCCCTCAGTCGGTAGAGCTTTTCGACCCATTCCTCTCCATACCTGACGTCGTCGACGAACTGGTACGATTTCACGCGGTCCGCCACTGCTTTCACGTTTTCCGGGCTGCGCAAGCCAGCGCGGAGGTGGATGTCGATCGACGCCGGGAGCGTTGCCTCGTCGAAAACGTCGCTGAACTCGCCAAGATCCTTGCGCGCCCGCGCGAGAGCTCCTTCCTGCGTGACGAAGTCCACGTGCGCGACCTCGGGAAACGCGCCGATGTCGCCCATGGCGGCCGCAACTGCATCCGACGGTGTGCCGTCGGCAACGAAGGCGCGAATCTCGACTCGCTCCTCCACCGAGCGAAGCGCGTGCCGGATGTTGAGAGCCACCAGCGCAAAAAGCCCGAACGCAAAAAGCGAAAACCCTATCGTGAGGACGCCGAGCGAGCTCAACAATGGCGCGCGACGTGATGCGTTCAAGGCCTCGCGAAGCGCCAGCATTCTACTTTGCTCCGCCCGGAGGCGGCGGCCAGTTGTTCTCCAGCGGACCACCGATCGCGGGCTGCCCGATGAGCGGCGTGTACCGCGTCTCCGGCGGAGGCTTGTCCGCCGAATCGAAGACGACGCGCCCGTGGTTCAGCTCCACCGTGCGGAAATCGGTGCTGCGAACCATCTCCAGGTCGTGCGTCGCCATCACGACCGATGTGCCTCCGGCGTTGATGTCCTTCAGCAGCTGGAACACACCGCGTGTCGCCCGCTCGTCGAGATTCCCGGTCGGCTCGTCGGCAAGAATGAAGTAAGGCTCGTTCACGAGCGCCCGCGCGATCGCAACGCGCTGCTGCTCACCCCCCGAAAGATGCCTCGGCAGCTGATTCGCCTTGGAAGCCAATCCGACCTTGTTGAGCACTCTCGCGACTTTTTCGGGGATCTCCGACTTCGGCGCTCCCGTCACCTCCAGCGCGAATGCCACATTCTGCTCGGCGGTGCGGTCCTCGAGCAGGCGGAATTCCTGAAACACGATTCCAAGTTTTCGCCGGAGCTGCGCAATCTCCTTGCGATTGGCAGTGCTGGAATGAATTCCGTTCACCCAGACGTCGCCGTGGCTCGGCTTCTCCTCCATGTAGAGGAGTCGGAGAATCGAGGTTTTGCCGGACCCGCTCGGACCGATGAGAAAGACGAATTCGCCGCGCTTCACCTGAAAGGTCACGTGACTCAACGCCACGCGCGTGCGAGTGTACTCCTTGGCTACGTCCTGAAGCCGGATCATCGCTTCCTACTGCAGCGCCTGCTCGATATCGGCGATGATGTCTTCCGCATCCTCGATGCCGATGCTCAGGCGGAGGAATCCATCGGGGATACCGATCGCTGCCCGCGCTTCACTCGTCATGTGCGCGTGGGAGCTGTAGCGTGGCTCGATGACCAGCGTGTCTACGCCGCCAAGGCTGGCAGCATAAGTGATGAGACGCACGCTGCGCACGAATTTGTCCGCGGCCGCGCCGCCCCCCGCGAGCTCGATTGCCAGAAGCCCACCGAATCCGTCGAGCATTTTCTTCGCGATGGCATGATCCTGATGACCTGGCAAACCGACGTAATGAACCTTGCTGATCTCCGGCCGCGCGGAGCACCACTCCGCTACACGCATCGCGTTCTCGTTGCATCGCTGCACCCTGACGTCGAGCGTCTTGAGCCCCCGCTCCAGCAGCCAGCACGCAAAAGGATCGGGCGCCTGGCCCCAGACAGCCATCTTCTGCTTCACTTCGTCGATGTACGACGCAGTACCGGCGACAACACCGCAAAGGATGTCGTGATGACCATTGAGGTACTTGGTGGCGGAATGAATGACGACGTCCGCCCCCTGTGAGATCGGGCGCGCGTTGATCGGGCTGGCGAGAGTCGAATCCACAACCAGTGCGACACCCTGCGCCTTCGCCATGGTTGCGATCTGGGCGATGTCGAGCACCCTGGATGTCGGATTCACCGGAGACTCGACGAAGATCGCGCGCGTGTTCTTGCGGATGGAGCTGCGCCAGGCCCGGCGCTCGTCGGGGTCGGCGTAGGTTACCTCGATTCCCATGGTGATGAACTCATCGGTGAAGAGCCGCCTTGTTCCACCGTAGATCCACGCGCTTGAGACGAGATGATCGCCTGGTCTCAAGAGGGCGAGCAGCGCGCATGCAGTCGCGCCCATCCCGCTCGACAGCACCAGTGCAGCCTCGGCGCCCTCGAGCATCGCGATGCGCTTCTGAACCACCTCTTCATTAGGTGTGTTGCCGTAACGCGTGTACATCAGGCCTTCGCTGGTGCCGAATTCCTGCACGTAGTTCACCGATTGCAGCAGCGGCTGCGCCACCGGCGATCCGGGCCCGCGATGGTCCCTCCCGCCATGAACGGCGATGGTCGAGCGGCCCTGGGTTTTCACGGGATCGACCATCCGTCAGCCGACCGCTTTGCCGGACGGTGGATTGTCGAAATCGGGCTTCGTGACGACGACTCGCTCGGAGAGCGCGACTCCCGCGATGTCGCGCACAACGGCAGACCCATCGGGAACCATATCGTCGATCTCGACAACAGCGAGCTCGTTTCGTCTCGGGCCCTGGACCCACGCGAGCTCCCCTTTTGTGAGGAGTCGAATCTTCGCGTCGGTGGGACTGATTCGAATCATCGGGCCGCGCTCGGGGTCACCGCGCTTCGTGGAGATGTAGTCGATTATTCGGAGCTCCGGCCGAAAACGGAAATCCATCCTGAACTGGGGCTCGGGCAGACGAAGGCGCTTCATGACAGCTGGGACGGGGAGTGATCCGTCGCGGCGAACTCGTCGGTTGTCATGCCGGGAGACCCGCCGCAAAGGGAGACGTAGACATGGTCTTCTCTTATAACCAGCCGACGCCGCCACAGGTCCTCCAGAGTCTGCTTCGCCCGTTCGGCGGAGACCCCCGCGCTGGAAGCGACCTCCGACGGCTCGGCGCTGCCGAGCTGCCGCATAGTCTCCCAGATCAGCCGCTGGTCGTCGTCGATCACGCCGAGCAGACGCGGATTTCCGTCCGCCAGCTGCGAGACGAGCGCGAGGCTGTGCCGCTGCAGCACCGTCTCGATCGCGTCCATGTGCGACTCGCTCATTCCGTAGAACACGAAGTACACCTCGCGGCGCGGGATATCTACGCTCACGTACTGCAGCAGCAGCTTCGCGACAATCTCGTCGGCGCAGGAGAAATCGAGTAGCCTGACGTGCGAGAAATCGAGGATTGTAAGTGCCCGGTCCCCGATCTCGTCGAGCTGATGCTCGATGCCGAGTCGCACCATTGCACCCGTCGGCCGCGTTACCAGGTTGGAGTAAAGATCGCAGACGCTGGTCCGCAGAACGCTGCTCACGTCGATGCGATTGATCACGGCACGACCTTCTCGGGAATCGTGATCTGTACCTGAGCGCCCGGAAAAAACGGTAGGTTCTCGCGCATCGGCACATCGCCGTCCCACTCGGGGACAATCGCTATCCGCGCGGTTCCGCTTCGAACGCTGAATTTTCCAGTCCAGTCGTGGATGAACTTTCGTACGCCGGCGAGTCCCTGGCCGCGGCCAGGATCTCTGAAGCGCGTTGCTCCGCGCATTACTGTCTCCTCGAGTGCCATTCCGTCGTCCCACCTGTCCGTTGCGCGCGGGCCGTGCGCCGACTCGAGCGACTGTCGAAACCCGATGCCGGCATCGCACACCGAGATTACTACGACCTTCCTGCCGAGTCGTTTCTGCCACCGATACGCGTGAACGGCGACCCATCCGCCGCGACCGGCGTGCTCGATCACGTTCTGACAGATCTCCGAGAGCGCCATCGTGAAGCGCATTGTCGCGCTCGGCTCCAGGTGAAGACCTCCGATCAACATAGCTTGCGCTTTATTCTGAATCTTGTCCACTACCCGGTGAATGTCCTCGGTCTTCGCGACGGGAGTGACCGGAAGAAGGACGTTCAAATCCTCGGTGGAGCGTGCTCGCGGGATCTTTCCGCTGATTTCGTAGAGGTCGGCCGCGAAGTGGAAAAACTGGGTGCGTGCCCAGTAAGTCGCCGTATCGTCTGACTCCGGGATTGCGAGCGCAGGCTTCTGCAACCGTGTTTGCGCCACAGTAAGCAGCGCGGTAAGGCCGTAGGGCGACGCCCAGCGGGTGCGGCGCGCGTCGATCAGGATTTTTTCATCAGGGGGGAGGGGAGCCAGCGCCTCGAAAACTTGCTCGAAGCTTTGATCGTCGAGTGAAGGGGGGACGTCTATTACTTTCGTCACTTGATGCTAAGCTCTCCCCGCAGGTAGCGCGCGAGGCCACTGGCCCCGCGATGGTCGACATTTTTGGCCGCGGCCACGAGAGCGGCGCGCATCGCTTCGGCGATATTTTCTCCAGCCAGAAGACGCGAGAAATATGTCGCTCCCCACACATCTCCGCACCCCGTCGGATCACCGTCAGCGCCATGTCGGGCCGGCACCGCGGGCAGCAGCTCCGTCCGTATCGGTCCGGTCGCACTCTGAAGGTCGTTGCGCTCGAGATCTGCCAGGCTGTCGAATCCGGGAGCCGCGAAGTAGACCACGCCCCGCTTCCCCATGGTCACATTGAGGGTTTTGACGCCGGCCGACAGGGCGATAGCCGCGAGTGCGAGCGGGTCGGCTGCCATCATGCTCATCTCGTCCTCGTTGACCTGTAGAAAGTCAAAGCATCGGCACCACGCCGCAGGATTGGGCAGCGGCTGCAGCGTTCGAATGCCGTCCGGCTGAACGGCCAGCAGCAATGAGTGCAGATCGCAGTAGATCGGTCCCTTGAAATGCGCGCGAAGGAGCTGCGCCGTCTCGAGGTCCAGCTCGAACCCGCTGATGAGGTTGACATAAAGCGCGTCCAGTCCCGACAGCAGCGGTTTCAGCCCGAGCCAGCTCCACTTCGGTACGCCTCCGGCGAGGCGCTCGCATCGCCGCTCCGCACTCTGATAGTGCAGTGACACACGATTGTTGTGATGCGGCACTTCGATGGGCGCCGCATCCGGTGCGACCTTGTCGAGCTGGCGCATGAAGTCGCGCGCGCGGTCGGCGAGATCGAAGCCGACCTTGACCAGAGGAACCATCTCCCAGTCGTCGGGAAGCGCTGCATCGAGCGCCCCGAGGGTGTAGGTGATTCCTCCCCATTCCTCCACCGGCGCGTCGTGAGGGTCGCGGCCGTGAATGACGTCCCAGACGAAGGTGCCGATGACGCCAACGCGGCGCGTCACAGCCGCTACAGGTCTCCGAGCATCTGCGCCTTGAAGGTCGCGACAGCTCCAACTACGCCCGCAGAAAGCGGCAGATTGCCGGGTACGATCCGGCACGCCTCCACCGCCGGCTTGAACGCTCTTCGTCTGACCTCGGCGCGCATCGGATCGAACAGCTGATCTCCCGCCTGCGTGACTCCTCCGGCGATGACGACGGTGTCGGGATTGAAGACGTTTATCAGATTGGAGATTCCCACACCAATGAAGTGTGCCGTGTCGCGGACGACCTCGATCGCCACAGCATCCCCGCGCTTCGACGCCTCGAATACAATTTGTGCGGTGATGCGGCTGACGTCGCCGTTGACCATCTCGCTGAGAATTGAATCGCCGTCCACCTTCAGCAGCTCACACGCACGCTGGGCGATTGCCGGGCCCGATGCGTATGCCTCGAGGCACCCGTAGTTGCCGCATTTGCACCGCCGGCCGGTGGAATCGATCGTCGTGTGCCCGATCTCTCCGGCGGCATCCGACGAGCCGTGGTAAAGCTTGCCGTCGAGAATCAGGCCGCCGCCGATGCCGGTGCCGATCGTCATTCCAACAACATTCCGGCCACCCTTCGCGGCACCGCACCACCATTCCCCGAGCGTCGCGCAATTCGCGTCGTTATCGAGAGACGCTGGGAGATTCACGCGGCTTCCGACTTCATCGCGGAGTGGAAAATTCTCCCACCCGAGGTTTGGCGTGACGATGATTACGCCTTTCGCGCGGTCCAGGGGCCCGGGAGATCCAATCCCCACGCCCAGGAAATCCGATCTCTCAGCGCCGGTCTCGGCACGCGTTTGCTCGATCACATCCTCGATCATCCTGACAATGCGCTCAACTACAGCCGCGGAGCCCTCTTCAGCCCTCGTCTGCCCCATGCGCATGGCGATCTCGCGGGTTCCGTCGGTCGGCATCGCGCCTGCCGCGATGTTGGTTCCTCCGAGATCGACTCCTACGATGAACTGCTCTCTCACGGTCAAATGAAAGCTCGCTTAAGAAATAGTGTTCGTGAGGATCTCATGGACCTCCCTGGACGAAAGTTCGCGCATACACCGCCAATGTCCAAGCGGGCAGCGGGGAGGACCGTGCCTGTGACATGGGCGGCAGGCGAGCGCGCTCACGCCGGCAGTCCTGCTGCCCGGCGCCCGCGGGCCGAAGCCGAACTCTGGAACTGTCGGCCCGTACACTGTAACGGTCGTGGTTCCCATGGCCGACGCCAGATGCTGCGACGCAGAATCGTTGGCGACGAGCGCCGTTGCTCTTGCGATCAACTCGGCCGATCCAAGGAATGACAGCTTCCCGGCGGCGTTGAGACCTCGGCCGGGTGCAAGCTGCGATACGATTGTCTCACCCGTCGCGACATCTGCATTTCCGCCGACCACGACCACTGCGAAGCGGTTGTGCAGCAAAGTCGCGAGCTCCGGATAAAAGGGCCACCGCTTGGTTCCCCAGGCGCTTCCCGGAGCAAGAGCTATGAAGGGCTCGGTAAGACCATGGTCGGTGAGAAGCCTGTCCACGGCGCGACGCTCGTCATCGCCGGGATACAGGCGCGGCCGCACTTGTTCCGGCCGGGGCGGATCGGCGCACTCGCTCATGGACAGCCACCACAGTCGCTCGGCATGGTGCAGCTCGGCGTTGTATCGCACGCGTTGCGTGTAGAGTGCACGTCCGGCCGACGTATCGAAGCCGATTCTCTCTTTTACCCCGCCCGCCAGCGCGAGCATCGCGCTGCGCAACGAGCCCTGCGCCAGGTAAGCCGCGTCGTAACTGCCATTCGGCAATCCTGCATTCCTCCCAGCATTCCGCACCCTGCTCACCATCCGGATGAATCCGGAGACGCCCCTGTCGCCGTCGCGCTTCTCGTACACGAGCGTGTTTCGAATTGCCGGATTGTTGGCCAGCACCTGCGCGCCCGGCAGCGTGGTTACGACGTCGACCTGAGAACGCTTCGCAAGCTCGGCGATAAGTGGGGTTGTAAGGACGACGTCGCCCAGAAAGCTCGTCTGCACAACGAGCGTGGCCATGCGTTACTCCACCTGCAGGACCGCGAGAAACGCTTCCTGCGGAATCTCCACCGAGCCGACCTGCTTCATGCGCTTCTTTCCTTCCTTCTGCTTCTCCAGAAGCTTGCGCTTTCTCGTGATGTCACCGCCGTAGCATTTGGCGAGAACATCCTTCCGAACGGGCTTGACCGACGTGCGCGCGATCACTTTCTGTCCGATCGCAGCCTGAATCGCAACTTCGAACAGCTGCCGCGGAATCAGCTCACGCAGCTTGTCGGCAATCTTGCGTCCCCATTCGTACGCCTTGTCGCGGTGGATGATCACCGAGAAAGCGTCCACCGGCTCGCCGTTTATCAGCATGTCGAGCTTCACCAGATCGCTTCGACGATACTCGAGGATCTCGTAGTCGAGCGACGCGTAGCCCCGGCTGATTGTCTTCAGCCTGTCGAAGAAGTCGAGGATGATCTCCGCGAGCGGAAACTCCCAGTCGAACTCGACGCGCGCAGTGTCGAGGTAAGTCATGTTGCGATAGATGCCGCGCCGCTCAGTGCCGAGCGACATGATGCCGCCGATGTACTCGGCTGGCGCCATGATCCGCGCCTTGACGTACGGCTCCTCGATGTAGTTGATGACGGCCGCCGGCGGCATGAGCGATGGATTCTCGATCAGCTGGATTTCTCCGTCGGTGCGGTGAACGCGATACTCCACGCTTGGCACCGTCGTGACGAGCTCGAGCTCGTACTCGCGGCCGAGCCGCTCCTGGACTATCTCCATGTGTAGAAGCCCGAGAAATCCGCAGCGAAAGCCGAAGCCCAGGGCAGTGGACGTTTCAGGCTCGTACTGGAGCGACGCGTCGTTGAGCTGAAGCTTCTCCAGCGCGTCGCGAAGGGTTTCGTATTGCGTCGTATCTGTCGGATACAGTCCCGCGAAAACGAAGGACCGCACTTCCTTGTAGCCCGGCAGCGGCTGCGGCGCCTTGTTGTCCGCATCGAAGATCGTATCGCCCGCTCGCGTCTCCTTCACCGAGCGCACATTGGCGACTACGTACCCGACTTCCCCAGGGCCTAGCTCACTCGTACTGACCTGGCGCAGCTGATTGTATCCGACCTCGGCGACTTCATATACGGAATCGCTTGCCCCGAAAGTGATTTTCGTGCCCTCGCGAAGAACTCCGTCGACGACGCGGACGCTGGGAATCGCACCCCGGTATCTGTCGTAGTACGAATCATAGATGAGGGCGCGAAGCGGCCCGTCGGGATCACCCTTCGGGGCAGGAACGCGGCGGACTATCTCCTCGAGCAGCTCGCTTATGCCAACTCCCTCCTTTGCACTCACCAGCAGAATCTCCTCGGGATCGACGCCGAGGAGATCGTGAACTTCCTGCTTCCGCCGCTCGGGCTCGGCACCCGGCAGATCGATCTTGTTCAGCACGGGAATGATCGTGAGTCCGGCGTCGAGAGCCAGGAATAGATTGGAGAGAGTCTGCGCCTGGATTCCCTGCGACGCGTCGACGACGAGGATTGCGCCTTCGCAGGCGGCGAGCGACCTCGAGACTTCGTAGGTGAAGTCCACGTGACCCGGAGTGTCGATGAGATTCAGCTCATAAGAGCTTCCATCTCGCGCGCCATAGCTCATCCGCACTGCGTTGAGCTTGATCGTGATTCCGCGCTCGCGCTCGAGGTCGAGAGTGTCGAGCACCTGCGCTTTCATCTCGCGCTTCTGCAGCATGCCCGTCGCCTCGATCAGCCGATCGGCAAGCGTGGACTTGCCGTGGTCGATGTGGGCGACGATGCAGAAATTCCGGATGTGATCGAGTTGCATGGGAGCGGATTCGACGGATCAGAACGGATCAGAGACGAATACTCTGACGTTCTAAACTACATACAAAATGGTTCTGATCCGTTCGATTCGTTGAATCCACGACCTTCGCCGACGCGGCCCGCGTCGGCGAAGGGATCGGGAAAGCGTGAAGCTATTGCGCTGGCGGCGGTGGTGGTGGTGGAGCTGGCTCGACCCTCGGCGCCGGATGCTCGCGCGCTACTGGCGCGGGACGCGGTTCCTGTCGCTGTTCGACTCTCGGCGCTTCATAGCGCTGAACCGGAGGGGCCTCATAGCGCTGCACCGCCGGCGGCTCATACCGTTGCGCTGCCGGCGGCTCGTATCTCTGCACCGGCGAGGGCTCATACCGCTGCGCGGCTTGCGGGTCAAGCCGAGGCGCAGCGGGCACCTCGAAACGTTGCACCGGCGCAGGCTCGTGACGCGGCTGCCCGACTACATAAGGCGCCGGCTCGTCGTCGCGCACCGGCTGGGGTCTCTGCCGGCGCTCGACTTTCAGATTGTCACTGTTGTCGATGACGCGCGGTGAAGCCGACCGTTCACGCGCTCCGGAATACTTGGAGAAATTGGACTGGTCTGAATTCGCGGCTTCTGCTGCAACGCCGGGGTCGGGAATGATTCTACCCGGAGGTGCCATCTTGGGCCGGCGCACCGTGCGTGTCGGAGTTGTTGGAGCCGGCGTCTGCGGCGGCCGCACTACGATGTAGGGAAATCCGCCGATGCCGGAACCGGCGTACGAGCGGCAGTAGCTGATCGCCTGCAAACCGTAGTACCTGAGGCAGGTGTGATACTGATCCTCGTACCACGCGCCGCCATAACCCGACCCGTATCCGTATCCGAAGCCGGACCCGTACCCGTAGCGGTCGTATCGGCTCCCCTCAATGACCTGGTACTGGATGTAATCCGTGGAATAGTCCGCGCGCTCGGACAGGGTTCTGGAGACGAAAGTGTTTACGGCCCTGTATGGATCGCCGTAGCCAAATCCCGCGAGGCGCGTCGTGGTCCACTGGCCGCCGCTGTTGAAGGCCCGGTAGTCGAAAGGCTCGAAAGACGCGACAGCGAAGACATATCCAACGCCTTCGGGCTCGTTGAGATAGAACTCCCGCCGCCCGCCGAACGGCACCTCGTCGTTGGCGAACTCGTTACGGTATTGTCGCTGAGCGGTGGGTCGTCGCGGATAAAGGATTGACACGTTTCCGGTTGTCGTGACACGGAGAATCGTGACGTAAGCGCCTGGCTCGCTCTCGAAGTAAGTACGAATGCGCTCGCCTGATCTGAAGACGTAGCGATCGACCCAGACCTCTACTTCGGGCGCGCGTCCGTAGTTGCGATCGGTGCTCCTGGGGCGGGCACCATCCACTCGTTGCGCGTGGGCGCTGCCGGCGATGACGAGCAGCGATGCTGCCGCGAGGACCAGCCGGTTCTGTCTCATCACCGCTCCTTTATCATGCCGCGTACTCGGCTACCCCGAGGGCTGTAAGTACTATACCTTGCGCGCGGTGTCACTGCCAGCATTACTCGAGGCCGTCGAGGCGCTTCCCGAATTTACAAGATCGGTAGACGCGCTTCCGCCAATCTGCCCGCGCCTACACCTCTCAGGGCTCGAAGGTTCCAGCGACTGCGTCGTCACCGCCGCTCTGAGCCGTCGCGGTCCGGGGCGGTTCTTCGTCGTGGTCGCCGAAAGTGTGGCCACAGCCGAGCGCTGGCTTGCGGATCTCGAATCGCTTGAGGATGAGCTGCCCGTCGCGTTCTATCCACCCCGTGAAGGATTCGGAGAAGCCGAGCCGCACGCGGAAGTGGCCGGCGAGCGCGTCGAGACTCTCGAGCGTCTTGCCCGCGGCGACGTTCGGATCCTCCTCACCACGGCGCGGGCGCTGCTCGAGCGCACCCAGCTTCCGAGGGCGCTGGCGCATACTCGCCTGGAGCTGAGAAAGAGCGACACGCGGCGCCCCGAAGATCTAGCCAGTCATCTCGAGTCGATTGGTTTCGAGCGCACTGCGATGGTGGACGACGTGGCGCAGTTCAGTGTCCGTGGAGGGATCTTCGACATTTACGGCTTCGGGATGGCCGAGCCGGTGCGTCTCGAATTCTGGGGCGACGAGATCGTGGAGCTCAGGCACTTCGATCTGGTGACCCAGCGATCCACGAGAGACGCGGAGCTCGCGCTGATACTTCCCGTAGACGGCCAGCTCACGGGGCCGGCCGAGGAAAGCGAGCGCGTCTCGATCGTCTCGCTGTTCTCGCCCGACACGATCGTCGTAATACCGGAGGACAGCCATGTAGCCCCGGAGCTGCATCGCACGTGGGAAGAGGCGGAGCATCACATCGAGCTCGCGCGTCGCCGGGGAGAAGATGCACCGGACCGCGAGCAGCTTTTTGCCGAGCCCTTCGAGATCGTTCGAGCGCTCCGAGCGCTCGGTCTCGTCGCGCTGAGCACGGGTGACGGCGAGCGGCGTCCCGATTTCATCGAGGACTCGCGGAGCGCCGGTCCGGACCCCGATGCGCCAGCGGACCGCGATCATGAGATCGAGACTCGATCGGTGAATTTCCCGCTCACTTCGCCTGAGCCGATTCTCCGCGACATGAAACGGCTCCGCGAAGTGGTGGCTGACGGGCTCTCGACGATCATTCTCTGCGACAATGCCGGCCAGGCGGAGCGGCTCGACGAGCTTCTGTCGGAGGGAAGACGTCCTCCGAACGCCGCTCTCGCGATTGGAGTTCTTCACGGCGGCTTCGTCATTCCGCCATGGGTTGACAATCAGGGGCTTCGCGTCCTCACCGACCACGAGATATTCCGCCGCGAGCGCCGCATCCGCAGATCGCGCCGCTACGCGACCGGTTCGGCAATCGAGAGCCTCACCGCCCTCACGCCGGGAGACTACGTCGTCCACCTGGAGCACGGCGTCGGCATCTATCGCGGGATAGAAAAGGTCTTTTTCCGCGAGAGCACGGTCGAGGCGGCAGTGATCGAGTACGAGGGCGGCGACAGGTTGAACGTCCCGCTCTACCGAATCGATCAGATCGAGCGTTATCGATCGGCGGCCGACATCACGCGCGACGCTCCGCCCCCGCGGCTGCATTCTCTCGGTGGAAAGCGCTGGGCGCAGCAGCGCGACAGAACTCGCGCGGCGATTCAGGAAATGACCGCTGAGCTGCTCGACCTCTATGCTCGCCGCAAGGTCGCTACGCGTCCGCCGCACCTGCCCGACACACCATGGCAGCGGCAGCTGGAATCCTCATTTCTGTTCGAGGATACACCCGACCAGCGGACGGCCACGACCGACGTCAAATCCGACATGGAGCGCGCGAGGCCGATGGATCGGCTGCTCGTCGGTGACGTGGGGTACGGAAAAACTGAGATCGCCGTGCGCGCCGCGTTCAAGGCGGTTCAGTCAGGCCGGCAGGTGGCTGTGCTCGTGCCAACGACAATTCTCGCCGAGCAGCACGCGCGAACGTTCGGCGACCGTCTCGCGGATTTTCCCGTCGTCGTTCGCACTCTCAGCCGCTTCGAGACTTCGAAGCAGCAGCAGGCGGTAATCGAAGAGCTCTCGGACGGGCGGGCGGACATCGTCATCGGGACTCACCGCCTCCTCAGCCCCGACGTTCGATTCAAGAACCTCGGCGTCATCGTCGTCGATGAGGAGCACCGCTTCGGGGTGAAGCACAAGGAGAGGCTCAAGCATCTGAAGCTCGAGACCGACGTACTGACTCTGACGGCGACTCCGATTCCGCGCACGCTTCACATCTCGCTCGCCGGCCTGCGCGACATGACACTGATGCAGACTCCGCCGCGCGACCGGTCACCGGTTCTCACGTTCGTCGAGCCGTGGGACGACGGGCTGATCGAGGAAGGGATCACGCGCGAGCTCGATCGCGGGGGCCAGGTGTTCTTCGTTCACAACCGCGTGGAGACAATCGACGCGATCGCGGACCACGTGCAGCGCCTCGTGCCGCGTGCGCGAGTAGCCGTTGGCCATGGGCAGATGCGCGAGCGCGACCTCGAGCAGGTGATGCGCGAGTTCGTCGACGGCGAGACTGACGTGCTCGTATCGACGATGATCGTCGAATCCGGCCTGGACGTTCCGAACGCGAACACGATGTTCGTGAACCGTGCCGATCATTTTGGCCTGGCACAGCTGTACCAGCTTCGAGGACGAGTCGGGCGCTCGCACCGCCGTGCGACATGTTATCTGCTCGTGCCCGACGCAGACATCGACGAGGACGCAAACCGCCGCCTCAAGATTCTGGAGCACCACACGGAGCTGGGCGCCGGCTACCGGATTGCGCTGAAGGACCTGGAGCTGCGCGGCGCCGGCAACCTTCTCGGACCGGAGCAGTCCGGATTCGTAACCGCAGTTGGATTCGACATGTACCTCCGGATGCTCGAGGAGACCGTGACTCGGGTCGTGCGCGGCGACTCCGCGCCGAAGCTGCTGCCGGCGGACGTGTCGGTGGACGTGCCGTCATACCTCCCGGACGAGTACATCGCCGGCCAGGACGCCAAGCTCGATATCTACAGGCGGCTCACTCACATGACCGACCCCGTGCCGATAGAGGCCCTGCGTGAGGAGGTTCGCGACCGGTTCGGGCCTCTCCCGGCGCCCGCAGAAGCGTTCTTTGCGGTTGCACTGCTTCGCGTGCTCGGGGGAACGGCGGACATCGAGTCCATTCTGGTGCGCGGCAATGAAGCGCGTATTACCTTTCGCGAGCACGCGGTGCCCCGAATGAAGGGGATCTCTGCGGCGTTTCACGAAGTACAATTCCAGGCTGAAGTGCGGCGCGCTCATCCGCTCTCACTCAAGCTGACACGGCTGGGCGGCGCAGAGCTTCTCACCGGCCTTGTTCGCGCGCTCGCAACACTGCAAGCACAGCTTACCTCCGGCACACAACAAACCAAATCGAAATGATCAAGATATTATCAGCTGCCGCAGTGGCTCTGACGATTCTGCTCGCGGGTTGCGATTCACTCCGTGACGCCATGTCCACCCACCCGAGCGTCGTTGCCAAAGCCGCCGGCGCCGAGCTGAGCGTCACCGAGCTCGCGGCCCTCATCGGAAATTCACAGGCGCCGCTCCGGAAGGACGTCGCCCAGGCCGTCACAGACGCCTGGGTGAATTACCAGCTCGTGGGAAAAGCAGCTGCCAATAGCGACTCTCTCAGGGATCCAAAGCTCATCGACAAGGCGATGTGGGCGCCGATAGCCAACGTCAAGGCGAGCAAGTGGTACCAGCTCGTCTCCAAATCGTGGCGCGCTCCGGACAGCTCTGAGGCGGAAGGCTTCTACAACAACGGGCGGGTGCTCGCTGCCAACCACATACTGTTGCTGACCCAGGGGCTTCCCGATTCAGCGAAAGCCACGGCGAGGAAGAGGATCGATGCGCTGCGGGCTCAGGCTAGTCCGGCCAATTTCGCGGATCTCGCCAGGAGAAACAGCCAGGATCCGGGATCGAAGGACAAAGGCGGATCGCTCGGAACTTTCGCGCGGGGAGCGATGGTCGCTCCCTTCGAGCAAGCCCTTCTCGCTCTGAAGCCCGGAGAGATTTCGCCGGTGGTCGAGACGCAGTACGGCTACCATATCATCCGGCGGCCGTTGTACTCCGAGGTGCGACCGGAAGTTGTGCAGGCGAGCCAGAGCGTGGGGCTGCAAGCCGCCGAGAGCACCTACCTCGCGACCCTCGAACAAACGGCTGATCTGAAAATGAAGCCGGGTATCGCGCCGACGGTGCGAGCCGTCGTTGACGATCCTGAGGCCCATAAGACAGACAAGACCGTGCTCGCGACGAGCGATATTGGAGAATTCAGGGCTTCCGACCTGTCGCGATGGATGACGACGATTCCGCCGCAGGCCGGAATTCAGCAGCGTGTCAAGTCCGCGCCCGATTCGGCAATCCCCAACTTCGTGAAGAATTTCATCCGCAACGAGCTCGTCGTGCACGCCGCGGACAGCGCTAAGCTCGGGCCTGACTCGACGGAGATGGCACAGATCCGGACATCGTTCGCGAATGCCCTTCGAGGCGCGTGGACTGCCCTGGGTGTCAGCCCGAAGGACCTGGCCGCCGCAAAATCGAAGAGCGACCGCGAGAAGCTCGCAAACCAGCGGGCCCAGGCATACATAAGGAATCTCATGACGCAGAAGGCTCAGTACGTGGACGTGACGGAGCCAGTCCAGTCTGCCCTTCGCGAAAAGTACGGGTACGACATCAACAGCGAAGCGATGGGTCGCGCCCTGATCGAGGCATCACAGATACGGTTGAAGGCGGATTCGGCGAAGGCCGCCGGGCAACCACCAACGGCTGTTCCGCTGCCAAAGCAGGATACGACCACGCGCTGATCGGACCACGGGTTGCCGGAAGGGGTATTGTTGAGGATGCGTAAAACATTTCTTGTTTCTTTGCTGACTATCGCGCCGGCGCTCGGAGCGCAGGTGGCTCCGGCACCCGCGCCGGCAGCATCCGCTGCCGCGCGGCCGAGTCTCGCACGGATTCCGATCGACAGGGTCGTCGCCATCGTCGGAACCCAGCCGCTTCTCTGGAGCGACGTGCTCACGTTCATAAATCAGCAGCGCGCGGCAGGCCTAACTCTTCCACCCGATTCGGCGGGGCAGGCTGCGTTTGCGCGTGACGCGCTCAATCAGCTGATCGACGAGGAAATCCTCGTCCAGAAAGCGCACGAGATGAAGATCGAGGTCACCGAAGGCGAGGTGAACCGCACGGTGGACGATCAGATCAAGCGAGTCCGCGACCAGTTCAAGGCCGACGAGGAATACCGGACGGAGCTCAGGAATGCCGGCTTCGGCACGCCGGAGGAATACCGCCGCACTCTTTACACGCAATTTTACCGGCGAACGCTGCAGCAGCGTGTATTTCCCGACCTGCAGAAGACCGCGCATGCAAGAAACGTCAGCGAAACCGAGGTAGAGGAAGCATTCCAGAAGAACAAGGAGCTACTCAAGAAACAGCCTGCGACAGTCACCTTCCGTCAGATCGTCGTCGCGCCGAAGCCTACCGCGGAGTCGAAAGCGCGCGCCCGCGCAAAAGCCGAGTCACTCCTCGTGGAAATCCGTAAGGGCGGCGACTTCGAGCAGATAGCCAAGCGCGAATCGATGGACCAGGCCTCGAAGGCAACCGGCGGTGATCTCGGGTGGAATCGACGGGGCGCAATGGTTCCGGCATTCGAGCGCATGATGTTCGCACTCAATCCGGGTCAGATCAGCCCGGTCGTCGAGACTGCGTTCGGGTACCACATCATACGCGTCGATCGCGTACAGGCGGCGGAAGTTCATTCCCACCACATCCTGATCATGCCAGCGATTGATTCGGCCGACATAAACAGGGCTCGTCTCGAAGCCGATTCGGTGGCGAAGACATGGCGTGCCGGAGCAAACTTCGACTCGCTCGTGGCGAAGCACCACGATCCGGCCGAGGAGAAGGGAATTCTGCAGCCGTTCGTCCGGGACTCGCTGCCCGCTTCATACGGAACCGCGATCGCCGGCAAGAAGGCAGGCGAGGTCACCGATCCGTTCGAGCTGAAGGGTCCGAGCGGCGCGTCGAAATTTTCGGTCTTGCAGCTCGTCACAGTGAACGAAGCCGGTCAATACGTCGAGAGCGAGGTGCGGGATCGCATCCGCCAGCAGCTCATCGCCGAGCGTGCCACGCGCCAGCTGCTCGACGATCTCCGCAAGCGTACTTACGTGGCGATTCGGTTGTAGCGAGTGAGCATTCGGCTAGCCGTAACCGCGGGTGACCCGCGCGGCATCGGGCCGGAGATAATCAACAAGGCGCTCGCTGATCGCAGGATCGGCGAGCGCTCTGATTTCGTGGTGATCGGCCCGGATGGTTGCGGCCTCGAAGTGGACGAGTCCGTCGGGAGCTGGAGCGCCGGGGGCGATGCAGCAGCGGCCGGCCGTCTGAGCGGCAGAGCGGTCGAGCGTGCGGTAGAGCTGGCGAAACAGGGAGCCGTGCACGGCATCGTCACGGCGCCCATCGACAAGTTCGCGCTTCTCGCCGGTGGGTACCGTTATCCCGGGCACACCGAGATGCTGGCCGAGCTCACGAGCTCGAGTGTGGCCATGATGCTCGCGGCACGACGGGCACCAACGCAAGGCGGAAACGCGCTGCGCGTGGTGCTCGCAACGACTCACATTCCCTTGCGCGAGGTGCATGCTGCGCTGACCGAGGCGAAGATCGTCTCTGTCGCGAAGACGACCATCGAGTACCTCACACGCTGGTTTGGAATTGCCGCTCCGCGAATCGCGCTTTGTGCGCTCAATCCACACGGCGGAGACGGCGGCCGCTTCGGCGACGAGGACGATCAGCTCCTTGCTCCGGCTGCACGGAGCGCGGGAATCCTGGGGCCGTTTCCTGCCGATACGGTTTTCGTGCGGGCGATGCGCGGCGAGTTCGACGCGGTGATCGCGCCGTACCACGACGTAGGAATGACGGCAATCAAGGTAGCGGCGTTCGGAAGCGCTGTGAACGTCACACTGGGACTGCCGTTTCCGCGCACTTCACCCGATCACGGCACCGCAATGGATATTGCCGGCCGCGGCATCGCAGACCCAGCGAGCTTTATCGAGGCGCTGCTTCTGTGCCGGCAGATTCTGGCTCGCGAGCGTGGGCCCGGCGATCTCCCGCAGAGTGGAGATCGACCGCCAGCGAGTCGATCCTCCGGCCGTCCATCTCGCGAACCGTAAAGATCGCTCCGCCTGAAATCACGCGATCGCCGGGCTGCGGCAATCGTCCGAGAACTCCGAACACGTAACCGCCGATCGTGGTGGCATCGTCCTCCGGCACGTCGAGTCCGAACCGCTCGTTCAGCTCCCCGATATTCGTTGTTCCCGGCACGACTGTCTCGCCCGCCCGCGTCTTGACAGGAGCATCACTGTCTTCCGGCGTGTCGTACTCGTCGAGGATCTCGCCGACGATCTCCTCGAGCAGGTCCTCCATCGTAATAAGGCCCGCCGTGCCGCCGTACTCGTCGAGCACTATCGCCATGTGGATCTTCAGGCGCTTGAAATCGGCCAGCACGTCCTCGACTTCCTTCGAGCCGGGAATCACGTGGACCGGCCGCATTATCGCGCGCAAGGAAAACTCTACCCCTTCGGCGACTGGCCCGGGCCCTCCCGTCGCCGCCGGAATCAGAATCCGCAGCAGGTCTTTCGCGAGCACGATCCCGATGATGTCGTCGATCGTGTCATCGTACACGGGGTAGCGCGAATTTCCGCTCTCCTCGACGATGCGCAGAATCTCGGGGAGTGTCGAGTTCACCTCGATTGCGACGATCTCCGTGCGCGGGGTCATCACCTCACGCGCGTTCTTCTCCGAGAACTCGAACACCGCCCCGAGCATCTGCGCGTCCGCCTGCTGCAGCGAGCCGCTCTCCTGTGCCTGCTCCAGAAGGAGACGGATCTCTTCTGGAGAGTGTACCGTTTCGTTCATCCCCGTAGTGGATTGGCCGACCATCTTCAAAAGCCCATTGGCCGAGTGATTGAGCAGCCATATGAAGGGCGTCATCACCCACGCGAAGACAAGCAGCGGCGGCGCAAGAAATTTCGCGATCTGCTCCGGATGATTGAGCGCGGCTGCTTTGGGCGTGAGCTCACCGAGAAGTACGTGCAGATAGGTCAGGACCGCGTACGCGATAAAGCCGGCGAGCGTGATGCTGAGCGACGCCTCGACGGCAAACGGAAGCTTCGCGAAAAACCCCCCCAACATCGCGGCGAGCCCGTCAACGGCTATCCAGCCCAGGGCGAGGCTCGCCAGTGTAATGCCCAACTGGCTCGCTGAGAGCACGAGCGAGATATTAGAGTTTGCCCGCACGGCAATTCGCGCCAGGCGGTCGCCTGACCTGACCATTGCTTCGAGCCTTGTGCGACGCGAGCGGACGAGTGAAAACTCGGCGCCAACGAAAAACCCGTTGAGGAGTACCAGCGAGAGAATGGCCAGCAGCCGGAGGGTCACGCCTGAAAGCTATCACAATCACTCCGGCCATGGGCCTTCCGCCGGAGTCGATGAAGGCGCGCATCTTCATGTGCCGCATGGAGATGACGACCTCCATGGAAACCTTCCCGGCCGCCATGACCACGCGAGCCACGCACCCGCGCGCAGCCTTCGCTTAGCGCTCGCGATCACTGGCACCCTCCTCGTTGTCGAGGTGATCGGCGGTTTTCTCACCAATTCGCTGGCTCTGCTCGCCGATGCGGGGCACATGCTGACCGATGTCGGCGCGCTCGGCCTTTCGTTGTTCGTCGCGTGGTTCACGATGCAGCCCGTCACCCCGCGAAAGAGCTACGGGTACCTGCGTTGGGAGATACTCGCTGCATTCCTGAACGGCGCCACACTTCTGCTGATCTCCGCGTGGATTCTCTTCGAGGCAGTGAGGCGCGTCAGGAATCCGGAGCCCGTAGAGGGCGGGCTCATGCTCGTGGTCGCCATCGCGGGGCTCATTGCAAACCTGATTGCCGCGCGAATTCTTCACCCCACGTCGCGGGCCAACATGAATGTCCGGGGTGCCTACCTCCACGTGCTCGGCGACTTGCTCGCATCGGTCGGCACAGTCGCGGCCGCGCTGCTCATCCGCTACACGGGCTGGCTGGTTGCAGATCCGCTCGTCTCGTTCCTGACCGCAGGTCTGATCATTCGTGGGGCATGGCAGCTGGTACGGGAGGCAGTCGACATCCTTCTAGAGTCGACGCCACGACACATCGATCTTCAAATTGTGCGAGCGCAGCTGGAAGCCATCCCGGGCATCGAGTCCGTTCACGACCTCCACATCTGGTCAGTTACGCCGAGCATGGTGGCGATGAGCGCGCACGCTATCGTGCGCGATCCGGCGGCTCAACAGCACGCGTTAGAGCACATTCACGACGCAATGCGTCTATTCGGCATTCAACACGTGACCGTGCAGCTCGAGCGGCGAGAAATGTACGAGCGGGAAGGTCATCTGCACGCGTGATGTTAGGGCATCTCGGTCGTCAAGAAAGGGATGCCACGAATAGATGCTCTAATCGCCGCGATGGTCTCAAATCGGGCCCAGGCCGTGCGCCTGGCCGATGGCGACGTCGCCTTCCTGATGATAGGCGGAACCCCGCAGCCGCTGACCCGCAATCCTCTCGCCGAGGGCCAGCTCATGGCTCTGCTGCGCGAGATGGCACCCGCGGAAATTGCGTCGCAGCTCGGCACGGGCTCGACGCTTCAATTCATCTATAAGAATGAAACCGGACGTTATCTGGCGAGGCTGCAGAACGATGGAGGAACGCTTCGCGCGACAGTCAGTCCCGCCCCTGCCGTCGCCCCGAATGGAGAGTCTCATGTATCGTTGCCCTCGCCCGGGACCAGTGCTGCCGTTTCGCCATCGGGTAATGGACATCCCGCAGCAACCGTCAACGGAAACGGCGATCTTGCGACTTTAGCTGGTCGCGACAGGGCACGGCTGGAGCC
Source organism: Gemmatimonadaceae bacterium (assembly GCA_035633115.1). Taxonomy (NCBI): domain Bacteria; kingdom Pseudomonadati; phylum Gemmatimonadota; class Gemmatimonadia; order Gemmatimonadales; family Gemmatimonadaceae; species Gemmatimonadaceae bacterium. Next base: position 94,036 of record DASQFN010000103.1, read on the forward strand.
GCTCTCTGACGGTCCGAATTTGGCGGCCACCGCCATCAGTGACGGCGTTGAATCCGACGCGGGGTCGGTCGTCGCGAGGGCGGAAATCGACAATCTCTTGAAAACTCTCGTTCACGAGCTTGCTTCGGATCTCCATCTGCACGTGGGCGAGCCCCCGATTCTTCGCCTTCACGGGGAGCTGAAGCGTATGGAGGGAGTGGAGCCGCTGACTAACTCGAGGCTCGAAGCGATGCTCGTCTCGATCATGCCCGAGCGAAACCTCGCCGAGTATCGCGAGACGCATGACACCGATTTTGCCTACGAGATTCCCGATGTCGCGAGGTTCCGCGCGAACGCGTTACGCGATCATCACGGCGCAGGCGGCGTGTTTCGCGCGATCCCCAGCAAGGTCGCGACTGTCGAAGGGCTTGGCATCTCCCCCGAGGTGCGGAAGCTCTGCTTCCTGACCCAGGGTCTGGTGCTCGTCACGGGGCCAACAGGCTCGGGAAAATCAACGACGCTCGGCGGGCTGGTGGATCTCATAAACCGATCCCGCGACGATCACGTCGTCACTATCGAAGATCCAATCGAGTTCGTTCACAAGAACAAACGGTGCGTCATCACGCAACGGCAGGTCGGCCTACACACCGACTCGTACAAGAATGCGCTGCGCGCCGCGCTGCGCGAGGATCCCGACATTGTCCTCATCGGCGAAATGCGCGACATGGAGACAGTCGCGATCGCTCTCGAGACGGCTGAAACCGGCCACCTCGTGTTTGGCACGCTGCACACAACGACGGCGGTGGGAACAATAGACCGGATCATCGATCAATTCCCCGCGGACCGTCAGTCGCAGATTCGCGTGATGCTCGCTGACACTCTGAAAGGCGTCATTTCGCAGACGCTCTGCAGGAAGATCGGCGGCGGACGAGTCGCGGTGCGGGAAGTTCTGCTCTCGATGCCTTCGGTCGCCAACATGATTCGCGAAGGGAAGGCGTTCCAGATTCAGTCGGTGATGCAGACCTCCCGAAAGCTTGGCATGATCCTGCTCGGCGACGTGTTACTCGACCTGGTCGAAAAGGGAATCGTCGAGCCGAAGGAAGCCTGGATGAAAGCCACCGACAAGGCGGCGTTCCTCGCGTCATTGAAGACCCGTGGACACGATCTTTCCTTCGCCGTGGAGTAGAGGCTGATCGGCCTACAGAAGGATATTCGGCACCGTTAGCTTCCGTGCTATGCAGACCCCGCAGCAGATCCGAAACATCGCCATCATCGCGCACGTCGACCACGGCAAGACCACGCTGGTCGACAAGATGCTGCGTCAGGCTGGAGCGTTCCGCGAAAACCAGGTCGTGATGGACCGGGTCATGGACTCGAACCCGCTGGAGCGCGAGCGTGGAATAACCATCCTTGCCAAGAACACCTCGGTGCGATGGGGGGGCACGAAGATCAACATCGTCGATACGCCCGGCCACTCGGATTTCGGGGGCGAGGTGGAGCGGACGCTCCGGATGGTGAACGGCGTGCTGCTGGTAGTGGATGCCTTCGACGGACCAATGCCCCAGACTCGGTTCGTGCTGCGAAAGGCGCTCGAGCTCGGGCGCACGCCGATTGTCGTCATCAACAAGATCGACCGTCCGGGAGCCGACCCGCTGCGCGTCCACGACGAGGTGCTCGATCTCTTCATCGAGCTCGAAGCGGACGGCGGGCAACTCGACGCTCCGGTGGTTTACGCCTCGGCCCGCGACGGTGTGGCGACAATGGACATGGATCAGCCTGCGATCGATCTCACGCCGCTGTTCCAGGCAATCGTGAGCTATGTGCCGGCTCCACCGACGGACACCGCGTCGCCGTTCCAGATGCTCATCTCGACAATCGATCATTCGCCATATCTCGGCCGACTTGGGATCGGTCGCATAGAGCGCGGCAAAGTACGCGTTGGAGATCAGGTCGCGCTCCTCCCGCTCGACGTCGACGCGAGGACTCAGCAGGCTCGCGTGACGAAGCTTTTCGGTTACGAGGGTCTTGATCGGGTTGAGCTCGATGAGGCTGCAGCAGGCGAGATTGTAGCATTGGCCGGACTCGAAGGTGTGGAGATCGGATTGACAGTCGCCGATGTCGAGCATCCGGAGCGGCTCGCGGGCATCTCGGTGGAAGAGCCGACGATCTCCGTCGATTTTCTCGTCAACAACTCACCGTTTGCGGGAAGGGAGGGAAAATTCGTCACGAGCCGGCAGCTGAGCGAGCGGCTCTACCGCGAGCTCGAGCGAAACGTCGCTCTCCGCGTCGAAGACACGGATGCGATGGACGCGTGGACCGTGTCGGGAAGGGGCGAGCTGCACCTCACAATCCTGATGGAAACGATGCGGCGCGAAGGGTTCGAGTTTCAGGTGTCGCGGCCGAGGGTCATCACGCGGCGGGGTGCGCGGGGCGAGCGACTGGAGCCGTACGAGGAGCTGGCGATCGACGTGCCCGAGGAGTTCCTCGGCGCCGTGATCGAGAAGCTTGGCCCGCGGCGGGGGGAGATGATCGAGATGAAGAATCCGGGGCAGGGAATGGTCCGCCTCCTCTACCGCATCCCGGCGCGGGGATTGTTCGGCTACCGTTCGGAGTTCATGACCGATACCCGAGGCACCGGAATCATGCACCATCGGTTCCTCGATTACGGGCCCTGGGCGGGGGCGCTGGCTGGCAGAACCCGGGGGACGCTCGTTTCGATGGAAGCCGGTGTGATTGTTGCATTCGCGCTGGCCAATCTGGCCGAGCGTGCCACTCTTTTTGTGGCCCCCGGTGACAAAGTGTACGAGGGGATGCTTGTCGGCGAGAACTCCAGGCCCGGCGACATGGACGTCAACCCCACCAGGGAGAAGAAGTTGACGAACATGCGCAGCAAGTCGAGCGACGAGAACATCCAGCTCGAGCCGCCCCGGGAGTTGACTCTTGAAGGAGCGTTGGAGTATATCGAGGAAGACGAGCTGATCGAGGTGACCCCGCAGGCAATCCGTTTGCGGAAGCGCTTCCTCAGCGCGAACGATCGAAAGAAGCTGTCGCGCGAAGCGAAACGCGAGCGCGCGCTTCTCTAACCCCGGAGGACACTGATTTTATGTTGGACACGTTCGAGTCGCCGCTGGATGGATTTGCGGAGCGGGACGCCGGCGACGCGAGGAGGGGGGACGCGAACAACGATGGTTACGCGGCAGCGAGTCCGACGGGGAGCGACGATCCTGAAGATGAGATCGTGGAAGACGATCTCGATGACGACGATGACGACGACCTTGAAGACGATCTAGAGGACGATCCTGACGACGACGACGACAGCGACGACCTGGAAGACGACGAAGACGAGCTGGACGACGACGATGACGAGGACGATCTCGATGACGATCTGGACGACGACCTCGTTGATCTCGACGACGAGTACGACACCGACGATACGGACCGCCATCATCGAGGACCCGGGCACAACAAATACGAAGACTATTGACGGCGCGCTCAGCAAGTTGATTGTCCCGCTCCGCTGATGCATTCTTGTGCTGGCAATTCACCGCCACGGGAGGGTCTCTTTCCGTGGCGGTCTCACATTCAACGATTCCGATGAAACTTTCGATAGCGGCAGCGACTGCCCTTCTCGTGATGGCTCTTCCATTTGCCGCTTCAGCACAGGTGGACGACGGATACTCGTGGGGATTGACGGCGGGCGCGGCAATTCCGGTTTCGTATCTGCAGGATGATCACAGCACCGGCGTGAACGCCGGAATAACGTTCGCGTTCGGCGGCGTAGGCTCGCCCTTCGGCCTGCGTGTGGACGGGATGCTGAATCGATTTGGTGCGAAGAGCGGGACGGAGGCAGGGAACGCCAGAATCACGGCCGCGACCGCGAATCTCGTGTACAGCCCGTTCAGCGGAGGGTCCGACCGGTTCTACGTCACTGCTGGAGTGGGAGCGTACGGCATCAGGCCGGACGTGCCCGGGCAGGGGAGCAAGAGCGATTTCGGGACGAACGGCGGAATCGGGCTATGGATCCCCGGCGTGAGCGGGTTTATCGAGGCGCGGTACCATCATTTCTTCCGCGCACTGCCCGAGAAGCGGCCGGCCGTATTCATCCCCATAACCTTTGGGGTGCTTTTCTAGGGACAACAATGAGCCGGACAAGAGAAAATCACGGGTGCGAGGCGACGAGGAGCCGAGCTTACGAGGTCGCAGGCGAGGTTTGAGTTATCTCGCGCCTGACCTGCGACCCCTGACCTCGGCTCCTCTCACGTGGCACCTGCGTTTCTCTCCGTTGAATTTCAAAACGATGGAACCACGACCTGATCCACGAATTACAAGGTTGTTGCGTTGACTCGTTTTTCCGCGTCCGGTAACTTTAAAGCCCCCCTCGATTTTCTCTTGCTCACGCAAGGGGCCATTAGCTCAGGTGGTTAGAGCGCACGCCTGATAAGCGTGAGGTCCGAGGTTCAACTCCTCGATGGCCCATTAACCAACCATCTATCCCGTCTGCACTTACGTGTCGGCGGGATTTCTCCTTCCGCGCAAGGTGTCGATTCGAGGTGTCGGCCGGTACCCGCTACCGCTAACCGGATTTTTCAACCCCCGATCCTCGGCCTCACCTTATCCGCCGGCCGGGGCGGAAGCGTGTGACGCTTCGTCCCCATCTGCCGCATCACTTCCTGCACCGCACGCTCGAGCTGCGGATCCTTTCCCGCCAGCACCGACGCCGCATCGTTCTCCACCTCGATGTCGGGATCGACACCATGCCCCTCGATTATCCACTGACCATCCACACTCGCCAGCGCCGATGTCGGCACGTTGATGTTCCCCCCATCGATCAGCGGCACGCCCCCGCTGATTCCAACCACGCCACCCCACGAGCGTTTTCCAATCAGCGGACCGAGCTTCGCCTGCCGGAACATCGCAGGAAAAATGTCGCCGTCCGAGCTGGAGTACTCATCGAGGATCGCTGCCATCGGGCCGACGAACACATTGTCAGGGTAGGTCTGCGGCAGCTGGTTGTTGCGCGAGAAATTCACGCCGAGGAGCTCGCGACGCAGTCGCTCGATCAACATGCGTGAGACGTTGCCGCCACCATTCGCGCGGACATCCACGACGAGTCCTTCCTTGTTGATCTGCGGATAGTACCACTTGATGAATTCCCGAAGTCCACTCGCTCCCATGTCCGGGACGTGGATGTACGCGACCTTCCCACCACTGAGCTGCGCGACACGTTTCTGGTTGGCGAGCACCATGTTCAGGTAGCCAAGGTCGCCCTCGCTCGTGATGGGGCGATACGTCACCTGGCGCGATGAGTTTCCCTGCGGTGATGAGCTGAGCATGAGCGTCACCGGGCGATCGGCCTTTCCGCGCAGAAGACGATACGGATCGTCGCTGCCGCGGAGATCTTCACCGTCGACTGCGAGCACGTAGTCGCCGACTTTCGCGTCCACGCCAATCTCTGTGAGCGGCGAACGATAATTCGGCTCCTCATTCTCGCCGGCAAATATTTTCGAGATGCGATAGCGTCCGGTCGCGGAATCGAGCTTGAACTCCGCACCCGCGAGAGCGACTTGCGTGCGTGGCGGAACACCCCAGTCACCGCCGGCGATGTACGTGTGCTGAACCGACAGCTCCGAGATCATCTCCTGAATCACGTAGTTGAGATCGGCGCGATGCGCGACGTACTGCACGAGCGGCTTGTACTGATCGTGCAGCGCCTGCCAGTCGTAGCCGTGCATGTTCTGCACGTAGAAATAGTCGCGGTATCTCCGCCACACCTCGTCGAAGATCTGCGCCCACTCCTCCTTCGGAACACGGTCCACAACGAGGCCGTCGGTTTCAACTGCCTTCTTCGTGCCCGAGGAATTTGCGGCGACGTCGTACACCGCGTAGCCGCCGGCGCTGACCATCACCTTCTTCCTGTCCGCCGAGAAAGCGTAGTTCGGCGCGTTGTCGAGAACCACCTGATTCTTCCGGTCCTTGAGAGTGAACATGTTGATGGTCGGCTTCCGCTCACCGGTCCTTCCGTAGTAACCGGCGGGTTGCACGACGTAGATGATCTGACCGTTTGCGACATAAAGGTCCCTGATGTTGTCGGCCTCGATCGGAACACGCACCACTCGGCCCTCGATTCCGTCGAAGTCGATGCGCATCTGTACAGCCGCGGGCTTCACGGCGTCTTTGCCATCTTTCGCGGAGTCCGTCTTCGACGTCGCCGGTGGAGTAGCGGGCTTCGGTGCTGCGGCCTTCGTCGTGTCGACGGTGACTTCGTCGCTCTCCATCGGAAACGGGTGCTTCACATCTTTGCGCAAAGCAACCGCAAAGATGCCCGTGGTGCGCGCAGTCGCGTAGTTGAATTCCACCTGCGAGAGCTGCGGCTGGTAGTCGCGGTCGCTCAGGTAGTAAAGAAACTTTCCATCCGGATCCCACGCGGGCTGATACTCGTTGAAGACTGGCCCGGTGACGCGGCCTACCTTGCCATCGCTCGCGGTCCAGACGTACACGGACTGACTGACCTTGTCGGAATCGGTCATGCTCCACGCGAGGTTGTTTCCCGAGGCCGACCACGTGTAATCTCCCGCGCCGCCCTGCATGTCCTTCGCGACCTCGATGAGATTCCTGTCGGCGACTCGCAGCACGTACAAGCGCCCGCCTTTTTCCCTGAACGCAATGTGCGACCCGTCTGCCGACCATCGCGGGCTGAAACGCTGTGCTTTTCCGCCCTTCGTCAGCTGAACCGGCTTCGACTGTCCGTCCTGCGCAACGATGTAAATCTCTTCTTCGCCGCTCATGTCGGAGATGAACGCGATCCGCGCTCCGTCGGGCGACCAGGCCGGAGCACGATCGTGTGCACCCGATGAATGCGTGAGATTGCGCGTGTAACCGCGCTCGATGGGGGCGGTGAAGATGTCGCCGCGCGCCGCGAAAAGTGCGCGCTCTCCCTTGGGACTCAGGCTGAAACTCTCCACCTGACCAGCCGCCGAGACGCGCGATGGCCTGGTGCTCACTCCGTCGTCGGTGACCGTTACGTGAATGGGTGTGGACTGACCAGTCCTAGTGTCCAGTATCGACAGCTCACCAGCCATTTCGTAGATAATCTTTCCGCTTGCAGCATCGCCGCTCGGCCAACGCACATCCCATGTGGTGCTGTGAGTCAGCTGAGTCGTCGCGCCCGACGCGACATCATACGCGTAAAGATTGAACGTCCCATCCTTGTCCGAGTTGTAGTAGATCTTGCCGCCAATCCACATCGCGTCACGCTCGGCCCGCGGACCCTTGGTGATTGTCCTCGCGGAATTCTTTGCGAAATCGAAGATCGCTAGGTAATTCGCCATGCCGCCGCTGTAGCGCTTCTCGGGTCGGAAATCGCGGAAGACCTTGGAGTAGACCATCTGCTTTCCGTCGGGCGAGTACGCGCCGGAGCCTGCCAGCGGCATCGGAAGCGGAATGGCCGAGCCGCCGCTGGGGCTCACGGTGTAAAGCCGGGTCTGGGCGAGGCTCCAGGAGCCGCGCGATCCACGAAAAAGAATGCGCGAGCCGCCGTTGGTCCATCCGTAGACCTGATTGTCATATCCCCAACGCTCGGCCCGTGGTGCGCCGGAGGGATAATACGTGAGCTGCTTCGGTGACCCGCCGCCCGATGGAACGACGTACACCTGCTCGTCTCCGTCGTACTGGCCGGTGAACGCAATCCAGTTTCCGTCGGGCGAGAATTTGGCGAAGAGCTCGAGGCCCGGGTGAGTCGTCAGCCGAGCTGCAGCGCCGCCCGACGTGGAGGCGGTCCAGAGATCACCGCCGTAGGTGAAGACGATCCGGTCGCCGTGAATTCCAGGGAAGCGAAGCAGTTTGGTCTGCGCAAACGCGGAGTGGCTGGAGAAAAGAGTGGTCACGCCGGCGGCAAGAAGGGCGATTCGAACGAAGAAAAGGCGCATACGACGGAGGATGTAGGGCGAGTTCGACTGGTGGGAGCCTGACCGAAACTACCTCTGCCCGCCTCCCTGCGTAACCGAATCTGACGCCGTCGTCTCCCGGAATGCTGGCTAGCCCTGCTTGGAGACTATCGGAATCGAGCGCCCAGATCACCGCCCGACGACCCGGAGGCGGTGATTGCCACCTTTGACTCCGAGGCGGCGGGCGTGCAGCGTCTGCCGCAGCGACAAAACCTTTATTTCTTGGAGCTCAGTTGTCGGATTACATGGCGGCCAAGCTCGGCTTCAAGACGCTCTAAAATTTCCGCCTGCTCGTCCTCCCAAATACTCTTTCGGTCGCCGATCATGAGGATCCAGACTTCGGCTGGCGTATCCTGCACATGATACGCAATTCGCACATGGGATGACTTTAGTTTGAAGAGCCCGTGAAGAGGATGTCGCAAGCTCTCACCGTATTCCTTCGGGCTCACCTTGAGTTTCTTCTCAATCGCGCGCTTTGCAACATCGAAAGCAGCGTGGCCCACCGCGCGGAGATCAACTCGCTCTACTGACTCTGCAAATCTGATAACCCACCCAGTCGGAGCTGAAGGCGCTCGCGGCGCCCTTTCAGAGCCCCGCTGATGTTTGCTTCCCTTGCCCGGCTTGCGTCTCCCCATTGCCGACGAGCCGGCTATCGTCCTCGCGCCTGGCGCCTTGGGCGACTAGTCTCTACTCGCGCCCAGAAATCGTCCTCACTGAGAAGTGACTCCTGATTTTGGGAAATGGCATCCATCCGATCACCGGCAATCCTGCCGAGGCGACGATCCTCGATAGCCTCATTGATCATCTCAACGAGCTCGATGCTCACAACGGCGGCCACAGGCTTTCCGTCGCTAAGGACGTATACCGGGCCGTCCCGAGATGCCTGAAGCGTCTCCTTTGTGGAACGCTTCAGCTCGGTAATAGTGGCGATGGAGCAGTCAGCCGGGACTGAAAACATAGGGAAACCCGTGAGTATAGTACTGTTTATGATACTATATAAGGCACCATAAGGCAACAAAAATGATCCAGCCCCAGGCTCACGATCTCCGCCGCGTCATCGGGCTCTTCGGTGGAACGGCGCTCATCGTCGGCATCACAATTGGCAGCGGAATCTTCCGGACACCCCCCACAATCGCCGGGCTCGTCCCAAGTCCGCTCGTCATCATGGGGCTCTGGACGGCCTTCGGTCTGATCAGCATTTGCGGCGCGCTCGCGGTGGCCGAGCTGAGCTCGCTGCTGCCGCAGCCGGGTGGAGTATGACGCGCTTTTCTACAAATTCCGTGGCTTCGGAAGGCGCGCCTCTCCTCGGCCTGCGGGAGAACTGGCGCCAGTTCTGGCTGCTCGTGCTGATCAATGCATTCGTCGGCACGATGGTGGGGCTGGAGCGGACGGTGCTTCCGCTGCTCGCCGAACACGAGTTCGGTCTTGCTTCCCGCAGTGCGGCCCTTTCGTTCATCGCTACCTTCGGTGTCGTCAAGGCTCTCACCAATCTCGTTGCTGGGCGGATTGGCGATGCGTGGGGTCGCAAAAACGTTCTGCTACTCGGCTGGGTGTTCGCGATCCCGGTGCCGTTCATGATCATGTTGGCGCCTTCGTGGGGATGGGTTGTTGCAGCGAACATCCTGCTTGGGATCAACCAGGGCTTGGCATGGTCGACCACGGTAATCATGAAGATCGATCTCGTCGGACCGCGACAACGGGGTCTCGCGACAGGCTTGAACGAGTTTGCCGGTTACGTCGCGGTCGCTGTCGCAGCGCTTCTTTCCGGAGCGATCGCCAGTCGCTACGGCTTGCGCCCTGAACCGTTCTACCTCGGTGTCGGGGCAACGGTCGCCGGCCTGACGCTGACTCTCCTTTTTGTAAAGGACACCGGAGCGCACGTAAGGGAGGAAGTTCGTCTCCTGGAGAACTCCCCGCGAACGGCCGCGGGCGCTGGCATTCGGCAATCGCCGCGACAGGTTTTTGCGATGGCAACCTGGCGTGATCCGGCGCTTGCTACTGCAAGTCACGCCGGACTGGTAAACAATCTGAATGACGGGGTAGTGTGGGGCCTGTTCCCGCTATTCTTTGCGGCTGCGGGACTGTCGCTTCGCGAAATCGGGTTTCTGGCGTTCATTTATCCGGTTACATGGGGAGTTTGCCAACTCTGGACTGGAGTCGTCTCGGATCGCTGGGGTCGCAAAACGCTTATCGTTTCTGGAATGGTATTGCAGGGAGCAGCATTGATCGCTGTTGCGTTCACAAATCGACTTTTCGCCTGGACCATAGCGTCGGCCTGCCTTGGCCTGGGGACAGCAATGGTGTATCCGACGCTCCTCGCCGTCATCGGGGATGTCGCCCATCCTGCTTCGCGGGGTAGTGCAGTTGGCGCATACCGCTTCTGGCGAGATGCGGGCTATGCGATAGGGGCTATCTTCGCTGGAATTCTGGCGGATAAATGGGGGATCGAACCCGCCATCGCATGGGTTGGCGCTCTGACTGTGGCAACCGGGATTCTCGTAGCTGTGAGGCTGCCTGAAACACGCCCCGGATGAGGGCAACAAGCGAACGACGCCTTGCTACTCTCGCTGCCTGCGTTTGAAGAAGATATCGGGCCGAGCGGTCCATCGTGCACCGCTTCAATGCGGGAGTGTTGGACGCAGATTCCCATATAACCACGCCCCGACAATCGCGCTCGCCAACGCCACGGTCATGACAGTCACACCGTTTCCAATGAGCGCAAACAGCGGCCCCGGACAAGCGCCAACGAGGGCCCAACCGACGCCGAAGATCGTTCCCCCCGCCCAATATCGGATGCCGCGTCCCAGCTCTTTCGGCGGCACGGTAATCGGCTGACCATCCAGTGTTCGCGCACCAAAATGTCGCATTAGCCGAAGGGAAACCGCTGCGGTCAGCAGAGCCGATCCTATGATGCCATACATGTGGAACGACTGAAACCGGAACATCTCCTGAATGCGAAACCAGGAGATGACCTCACCCTTTGAGATTACGATCCCGAAACCCGTACCAATCAGGATGTAGAGAAGCATGCGACCGAACCCAGCGCGCGCGAAAGCGGCGGCATGATCGCTGACTCCTTTTTGCTGGGCCGCTTGCTGATTCATGATGGCGGACACCTCCTCAGCCCCCCGCGAAGAGGTACGGGAAAACGACCCAGGTCGTGATCAGTCCACCGACAAAGAATGCCGCGACCGCAATGAGAGATGCCTTCTGGAAATCAGCCAACCCGCTGATTGCGTGTCCGGAAGTGCATCCACCCGCCCAGGCCGAGCCGAAACCGACAAATAGCCCGCCGATCACGATGCACACGAAGCCAGGAACGCTCTTCAGGCTTTCCCATGAGAACAACTCGACGGGAACGAGGCCCGCGAAGCTGTGAATGCCGAGGTCCGTCAGATCGCTCCGTGTGGCGAAGGAAAGTCCGGTCGGTGCATCGCTGCCGAGCCACTGTGCCGAAATGACCCCGCCAACGACAATGCCGGCAGCGAAGGCGAGGTTCCATCCCCCCATGTTTCGCCAATCGTAACGAAAGAACTCTGTTTGCCGAGGCGCCAAAGCCGCGCAGATGTGCCGGAGATTGCTACCGACTCCAAACTGGCGGTTTCCGATGAACAGGAGGACCGGCACCATCAGCCCAATGAGGGGGCCGGCGACATACCATGGCCACGGCCGAGAGAGAAGGTCATCCAATGTTCGTTTCCCCGAGGTGTGGACGTCGAGAATATGCTGCAAGAATGCAGCGCTCGCCGTTACCGTTCCCCGCCTGTCGTTGGGCGAAGCGGCGTAGCTCTGCCACTGCTCGGATCACATGTCCGAGCCTTACATCGCCTTCAGTATCGCCTCGTATCTCGGTGTCCCGCGAAGAGGCGCCAGATCAGGGTCCGTCTCGATCCATTCGCGCTGTCCGAAGCCGCGGTCGACGGCGCGCTCCAGCGTCTCGATCGCCCGCTCTTTCTCGTTCAGCGACGCATAGACGCACGCGACGTTGTAGAGCAGCGCTGAATCATCGGGGTCCACCGACAGCGCGCGGTTTGCCATGTCGAGCGAACGCTCGCGCTCACCAAGGCGGGCAAGGGAAACACCGCCCAGGATCAGTGCCCGCGTATCGTCAGGATTCAGCTCCATGCGCTCACCGAGAATCTGCACTCCGCGCCGGTACCAGCTCTCCGCATTTGCGGTGTCGCCCAGCGAGTCGTATGCCTGTGCCAGAAGCACCGGAGCCTGGTAATCCTCGGGGCGAAGAGTCGACGCCCGCTCGAACAGCTTGAGTGAATCCTCTGCTCGACCTTGTGCCAGCCGCGCGCGCCCGTAGAAGTACGGCGCTTCATAGAGCTTTGGATCGAGACGCATCGCGGTCTCGAATTCCTGCGCCGCTTCGTCCCACCGCTTGCTGAGCGAGACAGCAAGTCCACGGGCAGCGTGCGATTCAGCGAGCTCCGGATCGAGCTCGAGCGCTTTGAGACTCGCCGAGTCCGCCTGTTTGAGGTTGAACTCCCGAGCGTCGAAATACATGTAGAGAATGGAGCACGAATCGGCGACACCCGCGTGCGCAATCGCGTAATCAGGATCGATCTGAATCGCGCGATTGAACATCTGCTTTGCAAACTCCAGGTTTTTCCGGCTGAGCTGGTGAAAGTACTGGCGGCCGCGCAGATAGAAATCGTAGGCCTGCACATTGGCGACACGGCCTTTTCCAATCGCCTTCTTCTCGCCCTCGGTCAGGATCACTCTGAGCGCGGTGACGATTGCCTGAGAGATGTCATCCTGGATCGCGAACACGTCCTCCATCTCGCGATCGTATCTCTCGGTCCACAGCTGATAGCCGTCGGCGACGTTCACGAGCTGAGCGGTTATTCTCAGCCGGTTTCCAATCCTGCGCACGCTCCCGTCCAGGACGGTCGAGACGTGCAGCTTGCGTCCCACCTCGGCGACGTCCTCGTTCTTTCCCTTGAGCGGGAATGACTGCATTCGCGAGGCCACGCGAAGCGACTGGATTTTCGACAGCGCGTTGATGATCTCCTCGGCCATCCCGTCGGCGAAATACTCGTTGTCGGGATCGTTGCTCATGTTGATGAACGGAAGCACCGCAACGGATTTCGCCGCCGAGCCGGACTGCTGAGGAAGCGTCTCGGTATCGGTTGGCGTCGAAACGCTACCGGAGATAAGTGCCTGCCCGAACATTGCGACGCTCTTGTAGCGGGCTGCAGTGTCCGTCGACATCGCCTTGGTGAGTGCGCGCTCGACGTTCTCGGGGATGTTCGGACGAATGGCTCGCACCGACTTTGGCGACTCGGTGAACCTTTTCGACATAACTGCCTGTGGCGACGGTCCCGTGAACGGCCGCTCGCCGCTCAGCATCTCGTATAGCACGCACGCAAGCGAATACTGGTCGCTCCTGCCATCGAGATCCTGCGCCCCCGCCGCCTGCTCCGGGCTCACGTAAGCTGGAGTGCCGATCATCATTCCGGTCTGCGTGAGCGTGTCGCTCCCGGCTGCGCTCAGCGCTTTCGCGATGCCGAAATCCATGACCATTGCCTCGCTTTCGTACAGCATCACGTTCTCGGGCTTTATGTCGCGATGGATGATCCCTTGCCGATGGGCGTAATCGAGTGCCGAAGCGATGGCGTTCGCGTGATGCACGGCCTCGTCGACCGGGAGTTGCTTCTGCCGATCGAGGCGCTCGCGCAGGGATTCTCCTTCTACGTAAGGCATCACATAGTAGAGAAATCCGTCGGCCTCTCCCGAGTCATACAACGGGAGGATGTGCGGATGATTCAGGCGCGCGGCGAGCTTGATCTCGCGAAGGAAGCGTTCCGGGCCGAGTGAGCTGGCAAGCTCCGGGTGCAGAACCTTGAGGGCGACAGTCCGATCGTGCTTGGAATCCTGCGCCAAGTAGACCGTCGCCATGCCGCCTCGACCGAGCTCGCGGTCGACGGTGTACAGCCCGTTCAGGGCATTCTTCAATCGGTCGATTGGGAGCACAGACGAAATGGGTAGGCCACGGAGGAAAGGGGAGGTCAACATGGTCGGCCTACCTCGCCCGGTCAAGTTACCCGGATTCTTGTTGGTACCTGTCTGCTCGAGCCATCGAAAGTCGCGCAACCGCTACTGGTTGGTGGCTTTTTGCCCTCGAACTGTGGCTGAAGGTGACTGCCCGTCGTAACGATAAATGCTACATGCGCGCAACAACTGATGCGGGTCACTTTGTCGACAAATGAGCTCCTGACTGACGCTTCGCAGTCCGCCGAGCTCCCGCGCAACTAGAAGGAGATAATCATGCGCACGCCTCTCAACACCCTCGTGCTCGGCCTGTTGGCAGAGCTTACTCTCGTCGGATGTGCCAAGAAAGATGAGCCGACTCCAACCGCCCAGGTTTCTGAATCGTCTTCCGCGACGGCCGTTCCGACGCAGACGTCCCCTCCGCTCGCAACCGGCGAACCCGCTTCTGCGATGGTCATCGGATTCGACGTTAACAAAGTGCCTGTCGTTACTCCCCAACTCGGCCAATTCCCGTACTTCAGGTTTCGACGAGGTATCCGACTCGGTCGGCGTGGAAACGTATTGGCCGTGGGGGCCCAGTGTCGACGATTTCAACGCCGACAGGTGGAACGACATTTTCGTCGCCGCGGGCATGAACTTCCCGTATCGATACGGAATCAACTCCGTGCTGCTGAACGAGGGCGGGCGGCGTTTTTTGCCGAGTGAATTCGTGGTCGGCGTGGAGCCGCGGCCAAAAGGTGCGACGCAAAAGGTCTGGTTCACGCTCCATTGCAGCGGGGCTGACGCATTCAATTCCATGTGCCGAGCCTGTTCGCAGCAAGGTGCGACTACCGCCGGGTGTCAGCTCGATTCCGGAGGTCGTCTTACAATGATGGGCGCTCTCGGGACGCGATCGGCGGTCGCACTCGATCTCGACGCTGATGGGGATCTCGACATCGTCACCAACGAGTTCAACGCCAATCCGCAGGTGCTCGTCGCCGACCTCGCGCAACGACATGGGATCAGCTTCCTCAAAGTCCGCCTTCGCGGTACGCGATCGAACCGGGATGGGCTCGGCTCCGAGGTTACCGTCGTGCTACCCGACGGGCGTCGCATTCTGAAGCTCCTCGACGGAAAGTCGGGCTACCTCTCTCAGAGCAACTTGCCGCTCTACTTCGGCCTCGCGGACGCTGACCATGCTGCGGGGATCGAAGTCCGGTGGCTTGCGGGTCGACGCCAGACGGTGGCCGGCCCCATCAAGGCGGGGCAGACGATCGAGGTCGTCGAGCCCTAAAGGC
Organism: Gemmatimonadaceae bacterium; assembly: GCA_035633115.1. Taxonomy (NCBI): domain Bacteria; kingdom Pseudomonadati; phylum Gemmatimonadota; class Gemmatimonadia; order Gemmatimonadales; family Gemmatimonadaceae; species Gemmatimonadaceae bacterium. The sequence goes on from DASQFN010000103.1 coordinate 109,235, forward strand.
CATCCCGCTCCTGTCCGCCCTGGTACGCACGCTGGGTTGCGCACTCCGCCTTGCAGATTTGCGTGGTACCGAGACGGATTCCTCGAGTTCTGTCTAAACGGCAGTTGCCTGATTACACCACAGTCGGCTGCTGTTGCCGGGATTTGCGCCCGTGCTGCATTTCTACTCGTTGACATAGTGATGGATACCACCGGCTGGCGGGTGGGTGCGCCCAACGCGCCGAAGCGGGCGACGATGCTCGTTGTAACCTTCGTGAGCGCCACGTCAGCGGCTCTCGCCGCAGGGGCTGTGATTCGGAGGGGAGTTCTTGCCAACAAGGCACAACGGTTGCCGTAACGTACCGCGACTGTATTGAACGAACACGCAGCCGCGAGGACGTCGAGGACGGGTCTGCTGACCCACGACCTTTCTCGCCCTCGCAGTCAACGAGCACCGACGTCCTCCTATTGCGCGCTGGGCAAGGGGATCGCACTCTTGTGCAACCCCCAACTCAGGAGTCAGACATGCGGCGCAGCTCGATCTTTGCCCTCCTCGCTGTCTCCGTAGTTGCGGCCTGTCAGCAGCAGGAAGAGCTAACACCCTCGCGTGGGCGAGTATTGATTCGGCTGCTGTGCCTCCCAACCAGTGGCCTTGAGTTCAAGCTGCTTCCGTGGCGCGTGGTAGCCGCGGAAGACTCATCGTTCACCTGGGAAATGTTGCCTGGCGGCAATGTCGATCAGGCCGTGATCGGTCCTGGCAAAACCACGTTTCCGTTCCAGGAGAGATCCTTCATCGTCACGCCGGCTACTCCGGCCCGCGCCAAGCCGGCGCCGGGAACGCTCCGCGGAACTTACAAGTATACGGTCACCGCAGTCTGCTCTCGTGACGGAGGCAAGGTTCAAGACACCGCGGTAATCGACCCCGACATGTTCGTCCCATGGTAGCCTGACCAGGAATGTACAGGCGTGTCACCGCCTGACGAAGCCCTCGTTAACACGCCGGAATTCATCGGCCCGTACAGAGTCATCAGGGTCCTTGGTGAAGGCGGAATGGGAACGGTCTATGAGGCGGAGGAGACCGGCACATTCCGACGAAGCGTCGCGGTCAAGGTCGTGCGCTCAGGCTTCGGATCGCGTGAGGTAAGAGCGCGATTCGAGGCCGAGCGCCAGGCGCTGGCGCTCATGGATCATCCGGGAATTGCGACAGTTTTCCAGGCCGGCGAGACGTCGCACGGCGATCCTTTTTTCGCGATGGAGTTGGTGAAGGGGCTTCCCATCGACGATTTCTGCGATTCCCGTCGCCTTTCGACGAAGGAGCGCCTGAAGCTGTTCGTTGCCGTATGCGAGGCCGTTCAGCATGCGCATCAGAAAGGAGTTATCCACCGCGACATCAAACCATCGAACATCCTCGTCACCGAGCAGAACGGAATGCCCCAGCCGAAGATCATCGATTTCGGTATCGCCAAGGCGCTGGGGCTGAAGCTCACAGAAAAGACGATGTCCACCCTTGCGGGAACTCCCATTGGCACGGCCGCCTACATGAGCCCGGAACAGGCCGAATCATCCGGAATAGACGTCGATACGCGAACCGACATCTACTCCCTTGGTGTGATCCTTTACCTCCTGCTCGTCGGCCGTCTTCCCGTCGAGCCGAAGGCGGATCGAATGCCCGCGTTCATTTTCCATCTTGCGTCGGGTGACGCGAACACTCCCCGGCCAAGCGCGCGCTTCAACGCACTCGCAGAATACCAGGAAGCAATCGCATCGGCGAGGCGGACGACGCCGGAGCATCTGGAGCGCGACCTCTCGGGAGATCTCGACTGGATCACCATGAAAGCGCTCGAGCCGCAGCGCGCACGCCGCTACGAGACAGCCGCAGCTTTTGCGACAGATGTCGAGCGGTTCCTGTCGCATGAGCCGGTTGTCGCCCGGCCGCCAAGCACAGGTTATCGGCTGAGAAAATTCGTGCGGAGGAATCGAGCTGGAGTAGCAGCCGCGAGTGTCGCTGCGGCAGCGCTGACCGTGAGTGCTGTCCTCGCCACCGCCGGAATGGTAAGAGCCGTGCGCGCGGAGCGTGTCGCCGCTCAGGAGGCTGCCACGGCTGAGAAGGTAAGCGATTTTCTGGTTGAACTCTTTCGCTTCGACATGATCCCCGGGTTGATCAGACCTGACGGTAATCTAGTCACTGCTCGCGACCTGCTCGACCGCGGCGCGACAAGGTCGCTCGCCGATCTTGAGCAGCAGCCGCAACTGCAGGGCAGGATGATGCACACGATTGGAACTGCTTATACGGCGCTCGGTCTCTACGCAGAAGCGTTGCCGCCGCTCCAGCGCGCATTGACCGCGAAGGAGCGATCCGCTGGGCCCAATGACTCCTCGGTCGCCGAAACGGAGCTGGCAATTGGCGAGGCGCTGGCGGGCCACGGTGACGTCAAACCGGCCGAACAGCATTTCCAGCGTGCGATTTCGATCAGCAACCAAAGATTGGGCCCGAACGATCCACTCGTCGCGCGCGGTCTCGCGGGGCTTGCTCGACTACGGTTACGCGCGGGCAAGCACGCCGAGGCGGAATCGCTGTACAAGCGCGCCATTGCGATTGACGAGCAGAAACTCGAAGCCGACGCTCCGATCCTAGCGCGCCATCTCCTGGCTCTGGGCGTCGTCTATTGGGCTCAGAGACGGTACGCGGACGCAGAGCCGCTCTTTAGCCGAAGCCTGGCGATGGATGAGCGCCGACTCGGGCCGGATCATCCTGATCTTGCGCCGGCGCTCAACAATCTCGGCGGTGTCTACTGGTCGCTCGGCCGCTATCAGGACGCGCTTCCGCTCTACGAGCGGGCGAGGAAAGCGTTAGAGCGCACATGGGACTCGATGCATCCGAACATTGCGTTCATCCTCAACAACCTGGGGGAGACTTACTGGAAGCTCGGTCGATACAAGGAAGCGGAACCCTTGTTCCGGCGTGCGCTGACGATCAAAGAGGCCCGCCTACCCCCCGGAGATCCGAGCGCGGCCGTCACTCTCAACGGGCTTGCCGGAATGCTCCGCGATCAAGGGCGCTACAAGGAAGCAGAGCCTGTGTACCAGAGAGCGCTCAGGATTCGGCGTCAGGCATTGCCTCCGGGCAATGCGGACATCGCTGAAACTGTCAACGATTACGCTGCCTTGCTGCGCGCAATGGGCCGCGGAAAAGCCGCCGACACGCTTCTCGCTGAGTACAAGCTGGCCCGATAAGCAGCGGCTACGCCAACGACCGCTTGACAGCCACGGGCACCCGCGAAACTGATCGGCTCCGCGACAGCACCGCTTTGTTCACCGAGGAGATCGGCTGTTGTTGGTACTAGCACGCCTCGAGCGCTTTCCCGAACGCCGCGGCGCTCGGCCACCGATCCTCCGGAGTCCTTGCCAGCGCGCGCTGCACGGCATCTTCAACGTCTTCCGGAACACCATCCCTCACCGATCTCAGCGGCGGTGGCGAAGCGGCGAATCGCCGCGAGATTATCACCTGCGACGTCTGTCCAACGAACGGCGGAATCCCTGCGATCATCTCGTACACCACGCAGCCGAACGAGTAGATGTCGCTCCGCGCGTCGAGACTGCGATCACCCAGCGCTTGCTCGGGACTCATATATGCCGGCGTTCCGACTCCAACCCCCGTGAATGTCAGACGGTCGACGGCTGATTCGATTATCGCCCGCGCAATCCCGAAATCGAGGACGTACGCCCCTTCCGCCGCCATGAGAATATTGTCGGGCTTGATGTCGCGGTGGACGATGCCGCGCGAATGAGCATACTCAGTCGGCGCGATCACCTCGCAGGTGATGCGGATGGCGTCCGCGAGCGGAAGCTGTTTCTCTCGGTGGAGCACGTTCTTGAGAGAGTCGCCCTCGACGTAGGTCATCGCATAATACGGCAGATCGCCGATCGCGCCTGACCCGACGACTTTCGGAATCCTCGGATGATCGAGCCGGGAGACGAATGCAATCTCGCGCAGGAACCGTTTGACGATGATTGCATTCACCAGCTCCTTGCGCAGGACCTTCACCGCAGTCCGGCTGTCGTCGCGCGTGTCCCGGCAGAGATAGACAGTCGCCATACCGCCGCGCCCGATCACGTGGTCGACGACATAATGCTCGCCGATCGAAGCCAGTAATTCGCTATCCGCGTCGTGCGTCACGCGAGTCTGGTCAAGCGGGATCTCCGACAACGGGTGCCGCGGACCTGCCGGCAATTTCGCCGGCCCGCCGTGTCATGAGAGACGTACATACTATGGCTGTTCACGCCGCGGCGGCAATTGTCATTTCCGGACTTTCCCGCCGCGCGACGATGGTCGCTACAGCGAGATCCGCCGTCACATTGGCCACGGTCCGAGCCGCGTCGGGAAAAACGTCGAGCGCAATCAGAATCCCGATGGCTTCGACCGGAAGTCCCACGCCCGGAAATACCGAAGCGAGCACGATCAGGCCTCCGCTCGGAATACCGGGCGCGCTGAAGCTGAGAATCACGCCCAGCGCCGCGAGTGTCACTATCTGCTCCACCGAGAGCTGAACCCCGTAGAGATGCGCGACAAACAGGGCTCCGACAACGTAGGTGGGCGGGGTCGTCACCTTGAACGTGGCAACTGCCAGGGGGAGCACAAAGCCGCTCACCGCCGGTGGCAGCCCGAGTCCGCGTTCCGCGCTGTCGATGAGCGCAGGGAGTGACGCCAGCGATGATCGTGTGCTCACTGCGACGGCCTGCGGCGCAGACGCAGCTCTCGCGAATTCAGTCACCGACACGCGCCCAAAAATCGCGGCGACAGGGTAGAGCAGCACCAGCACCAGAATGAATACCGAGCAGACCACAACGACATAGAATGCCATCGCGCCGGCGGCGATCGCGCCAAGTCGCGACGCCAGCGCCAGCGCAAGCACAAAGACGCCGATGGGTGCAAGAGAGATGATCCATCTGACGATGATGAGCATCGCGTCACTCACCGCTCTGAAAAAATGAACGACGGGCGCGCGTGTATCGCTTGCGATCCGCGTGAGCGCAATGGAGAAGAGCAACGAGAAAATCACCAGCGGCAGCATGGCGCCGTCTGCCGCCGCTTTGACGGGATTCGTGGGAATCACATCCACGAGCCATTGTCCGAATGTCGGCAGCTGACGGGTGCTCAATGTCCCCGCAGTCCCAGCGGCCGATTCGGCAGCGCGCAGCGACGCGCTGGACGAGGGATCGATCTGAAGCAGCGTGAATATCGGAGGGACGATGATCACCGCGAGTGTCGCCGTCATGAGAAGCAGCAGTACGAAGCACGTCAGTGTTCGCGCGCCCATGCGTCCGATCGTGCTCATGTCGGAGACTGACGCGACGCCCACGATCAGCAGGGAAACCACGAGCGGAACTACCGTCATGCGTATTGCGTTGACCCACAATGTTCCGAGCGGCTCCAGGAACGAAACCAGCGAGAAGAGCCTCTGATCGCCCGAAGCGGCTACGGCCATGCCGCCGATCAGGCCGAGCGCGAGCGCGATGACAACGCGTTTAGTCAGCGACATTCGGTTCCCGTGACGATGTGGTATCTCGTGGCGCCCGACGATCAGGCCCGAACTTGCCTGCGAACGTCCGGTGTAACAAGGCGATCACGTCCGTGCCTTTGCGACCAGAGGGTGAAGGATCGATCTTACCCGCGTGAAAACAATGCTTTTGCGGCTGAACGTATGGCGAAGCCTGCGCGGGCTTCCACGAGATCTATGGATCCTCTCAGCCGCCACGCTGATCAATCGACTCGGAATGATGGCGATTCCGTTTCTCGTGCTCTACCTGACGCGTGAGCTTGGCTGGAGCGCTCCGATGGCGGGACTCGCGCTCGGCGTCTATGGGGCGGGGTCGATAATCGCGGCTCCAATCTCGGGGCGACTGTGCGACCGGATCGGCGGACTGCCGATCATCCGCGCGTCGCTCATCGGTGCGGGAATCATTCTGGTAATGATTCCGTTTGCCGAGTCGTTTCCGGTGGTGATTGCGCTTGTTCTCGCGTGGTCGCTTGTCAGCGAAGGGGGACGACCCGCCACACTGGCGCTCGTTGCCGACCTCGTCCCCAACGAGCAGCGCAAGCCGGCGTTCGCGCTCATTCGCCTCGCGATCAACCTCGGAATGAGCGTAGGGCCCGCGGCGGGCGGATTCATTGCCGCATATTCCTTCCGCTCGATCTTTCTCGTCAATGCGGTCGCATCGCTCGCTGCCGGCGCGTTCCTCGTGGCTGTGCCGATGAAAAGCGCGGCTCACATCCGGCATCTCGACGCCGGCTCAAACGATGCGCGCTCTGGCGCTGCACGCACGTCAGTGCTCGGAGATCGGCGCCTGCTGGTTTTCCTCTTCGCAACGTTCCTGGCGAGCGCTGTTTTCTTCCAACACGAGGGAGCGCTTCCTCTGTTCCTAGTGCAGGATCTCCATTTGTCGACGGCATTCTACGGTATGCTTTTCACGATCAACACGCTGATGATCGTGTTCCTCGAGGTACCGCTGAACGCGGCGACAGCGCACTGGCCACACCGCTGGGCGCTTGCAGCCGGCTCGCTCCTCTTCGCTATGGGCTCCGGCTTGTTTGGATTAGCGGCTGGGCCGCAAATGATCGTGCTCGGCATCGTTGTGTGGACTTTCGGCGAGATGATGCTTTTCCCCCAGGCCTCGGCATATGTTGCCGACATTGCGCCGCCACACCGCCGCGGCTCGTACATGGGCGCGTACTCGCTCGCCTTCAGTATCGCCTTTGCCGTCGCGCCCTGGGCGGGGACGACGGTGTTCGCTCATTTCGGGGCGACGATTCTGTGGGCGTCGGTTTTTCTCGTTGGAGTCGCGGCCACGGTGATAATGCTGCAGGTCACGAGCGAGGAGCCGGCAGAAGCAGCAGCGGCCGCGTGACCGCCGGACTGCGGTATGGCACTGCGGGCTGCGGTACTACGCTGCGGACTGCGGACTAAACGACGGACTGCGGAATATAAGAAAGCGAGCCGGAAAACCTCCGGCTCGCCTTGCACCAGTCTTTCGGCACTGCGTCAGCTGAATTACCTCGTACCGCACTTCAGCGTTACGCGGTTGGCATCGCCCGGCATGTAGATGGCAAGCGCCGACGTCTTTGTATCTGCCGTGTTTCCACCCACCGCCGCGCCGATCACCTTCGTGGTCGCCTTCGACTCGGTGAAGTCATTGACGATAACTCCGTTCGCGCCGTTCTCGGCCGCCTTCTTCTTGATCTGGGCCGTGATCTGGCCGTCGGTTGTCCATACCGAGTTGCCTTCGGCGTTTATCCATGTGAGCTCGTGATAATCGTATGGGACTTCTGCGCGGCTCTTATAGACGTTGATCGCCTCGTCACATGTCGGGGCGCGGCTCATGCTCGGATTCACGTCTGTCGTCGTTGTGCGCACACCACACGCCGACGCCGTCAACGCGGCGATAACGAGCGGCAGCACCCATTTGCTGTTGTTTCTTGTCATGGTTTCTTCCTCCTTGCTGAGTCAATGTCCCCAGAGCGTGGGGAGAACAACACCTTATTTTGCAAGTAAGGGGCCGGGACCAGCATCTCGTTAACATTAGACAATGCAGCTCGAATAGCGGGTTTAAGACTTTGACGGAGGCCGTGACAGCCGCATGAAACACCGGTTTGGCGTAACGCCGCTCCTGCTGCTGCTCGTTGGCGCATCGGCGACCTGCGGGGGCTCGCTCACCGGGCCGGTAAGTCCGGGAGACTGGGGAGGGGAGCACATCGGCCTGGTTGTCGCACAAAATGGGGCCACGGTCGAGTATGACTGCGCGAGCGGTACGATCGACCAGCCGCTAATGGCCGCGAAAGGACGGTTTACGGCTGTTGGAACCCACACACGCGGGCATGGTGGTCCCGTCAGGGAGGATGAGATTCCGGACAAGCACCCCGCCCGCTACGACGGCCGAATCGACGGAGCGACCATGGTTCTCGAGGTGACGCTGATCGACAGCGGCGAGAAGCTCGGCCGTTACACCCTCGTTCGTGGTCGATCTCCTCGCGTATTCAAATGCCTGTAACAGGTGTGAAACGGATAGCCGGTCTGCTGAAGGCGAGGCACCAGCGTTAGTTTTACGGTCGTGCGGCCAACATTTCTTGCGCTTGTCGCAGCGGTAATTGCCGCGGCCGGATGTGGCCGGGAACCGACCGATCCGTCGCGCACAGACTTCGCGGGCGTGTGGCAGTCGTTCGATCGCGATCTCTACATCTACAATATCCGCATGGTGATCATCGAGCCGCAGCCCGGCATCGTAGTGGGACAGTGGACCGCTGACGGAAGGACGGACAACCTCTGCACGCCGGGAATCCCGTGTCGGGATTCCAGCATCATTCACGGGCGCAACGAAGTGTCCCAGGTAGTGCTCGGGCTTCTCGGTGCCGGCACGTTGTGGGCGAGCGACCGAAAAGCGATCTGCTCAAGGGAATCATTCGCTCGCAAAACCAGAACTTTCACGTGACGTTCACGCGATGACGCCGCGATGCTTCGCGGTGATCGCGCAACCCAGATAACCCGGAAGACCCTATATGGCGGTGTCGCGGCGGTTTGCGGTGGTGAGCGTGGTAACGCTCATGTTCGTTGTTCTCACAATCGTGCCGACCTTCGTCGGTTTCGTGACGGATCTGTTCTGGTTCCGCGAGATCGGCTACGAGACAGTCTTCTTCACGGAGCTGACGACCAAGGTCACACTGTTTCTCGTCGCCGGCCTGGTGACCTACGCGTTCCTCGCGCTCAATGCGCGTCTTGCGCGCAGCGGCCCGGCGCGCGTGCCGGTTCTCTGGCGAATGAGTCCCGAGCTTCCGCCTGTGGACGTCGCTGCGTCGCTCTCGAAGATCGCAACTCCTCTCGTTCTGGTGCTGTCGTTTCTCTTTGCTCTTGGCGCAGCGGGAAGCTGGATGGATGTGCTGAGGTACATGAACCGACTGCCCTTTGGCGTCACGGACCCCGTTTTCTCCCGAGACGTCGGATTCTACGTTTTCGTCCTGCCGGTCCTTGCTACGCTGCTCGGGAGTCTGAGAAGTCTGGTAATCCTCGCCTTGTTCGGCGTCGTCGTGCTCTATGTACTCCGCGGGCGAATCTCCCTTCCGCCGCAGAGGATCACGCTTTCGTCACCAGCAGACGGTCACGTCGCTGCCCTCCTCGTCGGGTACCTCCTTCTGACCGCGCTCCAGATCTGGCTCGTTCGAATTCCGGAGCTGCTCTATTCCAACACCGGGCCGCTCGTCGGTGCGAGTTACACGGATCTCCACGCGAAGCTGCCGGCGCTTCACGCTGTCGCGGGAACCGCGATCATCGCCATCGGCCTCGTCATCTACGGAATGCTTCGCGGCAGAATCGTCTGGTTCACACTCGTTGGCGCGGCCGCGTATGTAATCGTGTCGATTCTCGCGGGCGGCATTTACCCTTACTTCATTCAGCGATTCGTCGTCGCGCCAACAGAGCTCACACGCGAGCTGCCGCAGCTGCGCAATCACATCAATGCCACCCGCCAGGCATGGGGCCTCGCGAATGTCGAGACACGCGACCTCACGGGCGACGCCGGCCTGAGCCTCGACGATATCCGCGCGAACGCGGCGACTATCCAGAACGTACGGCTCTGGGATCGCGCTCCACTGCTTCAGACATTCGGGCAGCTCCAGGAAATTCGCACATACTACGATTTCGTCTCGGTAGACGATGACAGGTACGTCATCGACGGTCGCTACCGGCAGGTGCTCTTGTCGCCCCGCGAGCTCAACGCGGCTTCACTCCCGAAGCGCACGTTCATCAACCAGCACCTGACCTTCACGCATGGGCTTGGGCTGACGCTTGGTCCTGTAAACGAAGTGACTGCCGAAGGTCTTCCGGTGCTCTACATCAAGAACCTTCCCCCGGTGTCGACTGTCTCGCTGAAAGTGACCAGGCCGCAGCTCTATTTCGGCGAGCTCACTGACGAGCATGTGTTCGTCAACACTGCACAACCGGAGTTCGATTACCCGTCGGGGAATGAGGACGTCTACACGAGGTACAAGGGTACCGGCGGCGTTCGCGTCGGCGGATTCATAAAACGCTCACTTCTCGCGATGCGCTTCGGGGCGCTCAACATCCTGTTCTCCGGAGACATCACGAGCGAGAGCCGCGTCCTCTACAACCGGCAGATCGAGGGAAGGGTCAGGGAGGCGCTACCGTTCATAAGGTTCGACTCCGATCCGTATCTCGTGATCGATACGAAGGGTGAGCTGTACTGGATCGTGGATGGATTCACGTCCAGCAGTCGCTATCCCTATTCGCAGCGGCTTGACGATGGCACGAGCTATATGCGCAACAGCATCAAGGTGACCGTCGATGCGTACAACGGGACGGTCACGGCATATGTAGCCGATCCTTCTGATCCGCTGATTCGAACATACGGAAGAATCTTCCCCGGAATCCTGAAGCCGCTGTCGGCGATGCCTACGGACATTCGTGCTCACATTCGCTATCCGCGCGATCTCTTCCGCGTCCAGACCGAGCTGTATGCAACCTACCACATGGACGAGGCGAAGACGTTCTACAATCGCGAGGACCAGTGGCAGATCCCCGCCACTCCGGGCCAGAAGGAGGACGACGACCGATTCATGCGTCACCTCGTGATGCGTCTCCCTGACGAGAAGCAGGCCGAGTACATCTACATGGCGCCGTTCACTCCGCGTGGCAAGAACAATCTCGCTGCGTGGATGGTCGCCAGAAACGACGGCGCCAGCTACGGGCATCTCAGAGTCTATCGCTTTCCAAAGCAGAGCCTGGTCTACGGTCCGCTGCAGATCTCCTCGCGCATCAACCAGGACACAGACATCTCCCGCGAGCTCACGCTATGGGACCAGCGCGGGTCGCAGGTCATAAAGGGAGAGCTTCTCGTCATTCCGGTCGAGGAGGCGCTGATCTACGTGCAGCCGATCTATCTTCGCGCGGAAGGCGGACAGATTCCCGAGCTCAAGCGCGTCGTCGTCGCGTTTCAGGACAGGGTAGTGATGTCCGAGACACTGGAGAGTGGGTTGACGCGCTTGTTCGCCGGTCAGGGAGCGCTCGCGACGCGTCCAGGCGCGGCCGCAGTGCAGGCGGTGGCTGATACAGCACGACCGTCAACACTTGCGGGAGCAGCACCGGCGCCGCCCGCAACCGCGGGCACCGCCGCCGGGAGTGCCCCAGCCGTCAGCGCCTCACTCCTGCGGGAGGCGGAGGATCACTATCAGCGCGCGATGTCCGCACAGCGAGCAGGAGACTGGGCGACGTACGGGCAGGAGATTCAGCGCCTTGGCGAGGTGTTGCGGCGGCTCAATGCGGGAGGCCGTTGACGGGCAATCGGATTTTCTGGGAGTTCAGTACAGACGCCGCCATCGGCTCGTAGCATCTGCTGTCCATGAGCGCATCGACGAGCGCGGGGTCGAAGTGCATTCCGCGCTCCTTTATCACCTCTCTCATGGGGGCACTTCGACTTGGGAGCCCTCCTAGCCCTTACAAGTCAGCGGGGCAGGAGGGCCCTCGCCCGGAGCATGGCGGCCGGATCATCACTGATGATCCCCTGTACACCCGCGAGCCAGAGGTCCGTTGCGACTCTGGTGTCATTGACCGTCCAGACGTGAACTACGCAGTCCTGCTCCGGGGCGAGGCGCGCGAACCGGCGGACAGGCAGCGGGATCCCGTTGTAATGCATCGGGACGCACAGCGCCTTGTATGTAAATGGCGTCAGTGCACGCATGAGAATAATCTCTCGCATGAGGCGCATCACATCCGATCGCGAAGCCCCGATCGGTATCGCTGAATCCGTGAACGGCCTGAGCGCGGCGGCCTCCATGCTGTCCACCAGCACTCGTTGCTCAGCGTGACGACTCTCGATCACTCGCCGTGTTTCCTCGCCGGCGTTTACAGTCTTGATCTCTATCAGCGTAGGCGTAGCCGGAAAGGCTTCGAGCACTTCCTCGAGTGAGGGAATGCGGTGGCCGAGCCCGCGATACGGATAAGTCCTGCCGTTGTCCGGCGTGAAGCGCGCCCCGGCGTCGAGCTTTCGGAGCTCGTCGAATATCAGGCGCTCGACATCGCCGACGCCATCCGTGGTGCGTCGAACATGGGGATCGTGGAACACCACCGCGACTCCGTCAGCCGACAGGTGCACGTCGAGCTCGATCGCGTCTGCGCCCGTGGCCACGGCCTGAGCAAACGACTCAATTGTGTTCTCAGGGGCGTACGCACGATTGCCCCGATGTCCGATGACGGGCCGGCAGCTGACGTCGATCAAAACGTTCATGCGACGCGTGTGCGAGGTGGGCCTCCGAATGCAAACGGAGCGGTACGCAGGGCGCACCGCTCCGTTGCGGCAGGCTCCTGCCGCTAGAACGTTACTTGAACCCGGGTCATGATGAGCCGCCCTATGAAGTTACCCTGAGTGAACTCGCGGTGCTTCTTGTTCAGGAGATTCGTGCCGTTGAGAGACCACACCACTCCGTTGACGAAGGACGGGCGAACCGACAGGTTCGCGTCCAGAAGGGTGTAGGGCTCGACCGGCCCGCCAACGAACGCGAGAGTGTTGAACCCATCCACGTGACGCTCGCGCACCTGCGCGCTCAAGCCCTTCACTTCGTCGCGAAAGTTTATCGCGAACGAGTGCTTGTTCGCCGGAGCATTGAGCGAGACGTCCTCTCTGGTCCCCAGATACGTCTTGGAGAACAGCTTTTTGTTCACCCAGGAGTAGGTTCCCTGTAGCGAGAACCCTCCGTCGAGCAGAAGCTCGCCGCCGAAATCGCTTCCGAGAAGGTTGATGCTCTTCTGGTAGCTGCGATAGGCGAGGACGACGTCGTTTCTGGCATTTGGAGTATCGAAGTTCACAACGCCGATGGGGCAGGCTGCTGGTGTAGCCAAGGCGCACGGGACCGTTGACGCCGGGTTGCTGCCGGGCAACCCGGTCGAGAGGTTCGCCGCTGTCCCACCGGCAAGCTGAGCCGCGAGGCTCGCGGGCAAACCCGTACCTTGAAGAGCGGCCTGGAAGAATGGGGTGAGCGACGCGCTCAAGTAGCCATTGAGAGCTGTTGGGTTCATGAATACAACCGGTGATTCAATCTGCAGCGGACCGACGAAATTCTGCCGGTTCTCGTGCCACAGATCCAGTGAGATTTGCAGCCGGTTCGCGAGGATTCCCTTGTACCCCGCCTCGATCGTGTTGTGAATCGTCGGCATCGGGCGATCGATGTCCAGAAGCTGATCAGGCGACACCGGGAAAGCCGTTGAGCCGGGCCCAACCGAGGGAATTATCAGCGTCGTACCGACTTGCGCCGCAGTTGGACGGAGCGTGCCGAGGTAACTGCCCACTCCTGCCGCCAGAGCGGCTGCTGTTGGACCAGGAATACCGAACCCGGCGTAGGCCGCGGTGAGTCCGGCAACCAGGGTGCCCGCCCGCGCTGCGGCCACTGAGGTGACGAACGGATTCGCCGCCACAAAATCAGCGGTCGCACTCCCGCCAAACGAGTTGAATGTCTTCATGCAGAGTCCGCCGAGTCCGGCCGGGCAATCGCGTCGGAACTGAAAACCCGTGTTCGGCGTGCCTACTGCACGAACGTTGAGAAGAGCATTACTAAGCCCGATGCGATCGAGAAAGAGGTTGTTCGTGCTGGGAGTCGAGAAGGCGCGATTGTAGATCAGCCTCAAGTTCTGGTTCTCAACCGGCTTGAACACCAGGGCGAGGCGCGGGGAGAAAACAGGATCATCGAGGCGGCTGTGCTTGTCGACGCGGGCCGCGGCGGTGACCTCAAACATCCGCGAGAGCTGCGTAACTGAATGGAGGTAACCTCCTACTTCCTTGATCTCGTCGTCGTCCTCGTTGTTGCCGTTGATCGTGCCTTCGGTCTTCGGCATCGTGTGGATGTAGTCGAAGCCATAGAGAAGCCGCTCGCGCGTCCCGAAGTTCAGCCCGTGCTGGGCCTGCGCAACGAACTGTTTTGACCTGTCGATGATGCACGCGTCATCACTGACGTCCGGGCAATTCGTCTGCGGCTGCACTTTCTGGAGCAGATAGGTTTCTCCCGCGTCGCTCGTATTGAGGAACACCTGTGCGAACAACTGCTTGAACCGGCCGCGCAGCTGATAGGTTTGATAGACCCAGTCCTTCACCTGTGCGGGGCCGAGTCCCGTCGGCTCGACGACGCTCCCGGCCTGGCTGCGGCCGTAATTGGCAATTATTTCGCTGCTGGGCGTGGGCCGGAAATCCGCGCGTATTTCGCCGCCCTGGCGGTTGATGTCACGGTCCCGTGGCTTTCGCTCACCGATCGTGTCGGCAGCTAAAAAAGGCCACTCTTTTCCGCGAAACGCCTCGTACGCCACCTTGAATCCGAATTTCGGAGTAGGCGCCCACGCTGTGCGGATCGATCCGCGGAGCACGCTCTGATTGCCTCCATCGACGGTGACCGTCGTGCCCTGTGTCGAGAACGGCGACTTGGTGAAGATGGCCATCACGCCGCTGGTGGTATTCGGGCCGTACAACGCCGCGCCGGGACCAAGGACGACCTCGATTCGGTCGATGTCCTCCATGTTCGTCGGATTCAAATAGGGAATGTTGACGCGAAGAGACGGCACGAATGCGAACCGGTTGTCCGTCATCGTCATCATCGCGCCGGAAAAGATGTTGTTGAAGCCGCGGGCGACGATGTTCGAGCGCAAGAGACCGCCGCGAGCGACGTCAACTCCGGGCAGTGCCGCCACGTGATCCGCGACGGTAATGGCCGGGCGCTCGTTGATCTCCGCCGAATTGACGACCGATACAGACGCCGGCGCGTCGATGACTTTTTCGGGGGCGCGGGAGACGCCAGTGATAATTGTCTCGAGCTGCGTCGGAAGCTCGGCCATCGCAATGTCGACCGTTGCGGAAGCGCCCGCCCCGACAGTGATCCCTTCCCTCCGCGTCGGAGTGTAGCCGACGCGCCTTGCCTCGACCGTATAGGTTCCGGGCGCAACGTCGGAGATCCGGTAATTGCCATTCTCGTCGGTTGCGGCGCCTCCCGCGTTTCGAATCCCGGCCAGCACGCGCACTCCGGCGCTGGCGATGCCTGCGCCCGTGCCTGCGTCAGTGACCCTTCCAGTAATCGTCCCGTTTTGCGCCGCCGCCGGCAATGCAAATAACGTCACGGCAATACCAGTCAGAAGCCTGCGTACGTTGAGTGCGAACATCAGCGGCGCCCTCGTGTTTGGGAAGAAAAATGCAGGCGATGCGGCGGCCCAATGATCACCGTCCCGCTGCCTCGCGTGCGCCATACCTAAGGACGTACGCTTCTCGCGTCAAGACTAGACCGTGTTGCGAGATACGCGTATCCGCCAAAGTACGTAGAACTCGTACATTCGTGACGTAGCTCCCCCCGCCGAAAAGACTTGCCGCGACCGGTAACGCGCGCGATTGTTGAAGATCGGAGGAGTCGACAGATGGCCACGACGATCGGAATTCCCCCAGCGACCGGACCAGAGCATCCGCGGGCAGAATCCGTCGGCCCGGTCGCCTCGACCGTGATTCCGCAGCCGCCGAAGGGCGAGCGGTTGATATCCCTCGACGTGTTTCGCGGGCTCACAATCGCCGGCATGCTGCTTGTGAACAATCCCGGCACCTGGGGCGCGATCTATCCGCCGCTCGAGCACGCCGCATGGCACGGCTGGACGCCCACCGACGTCATCTTCCCGTTCTTTCTCTTCATCGTCGGGATTACGACTCACATCTCGATCGCCTCGCGCCGGGCGAAGGGCGACGACGACGCCGCGATCGTAAAACAGATTCTCCGGCGCGGCGGACTGATCTTCCTGCTGGGGTTCCTGATGTCGCTCTTCCCGTTCTACCAGTGGGGGACCATCGAAGGCATGGCCAATCCGTCGATACTCGACCGCATCGTCCATCGCTGGGAGCACGTGAGGATACTGGGAGTTCTCCAGCGGATCGGCCTTGTCTACATCGCGGCCGGCCTCCTTTCACTGAAGACTACGCTCAAGCAGCAGATTGTGATCGTCGCGGCGCTACTATATGGATACTGGTTCGCGATGACGCTCATCCCGGTCACCGGGACCCTTAATGGAGTCCCGGGGCGTTACATCGGCGCCCTGTTGCTCGGGAATCCAAGCGAGACTCTGGCCGCCCATCTCGACCGGGCGATCCTCGGACTCAGCCACATCTGGTCGGGCAGCGTGACGTACGACCCCGAAGGGCCGTTCTCCACGATCCCCGCCATTGCAACGGCGATGCTCGGCATCTTTGCCGGCAGATGGATTGCCGACCGCCGGCCTCTCATCGAGCGGATCGCGGGCCTGTTCGCGATAGGGAGCATTGGAATGGTCGTCGGACTTATGTATAACTGGTCCTTCCCGATCAACAAGAATCTGTGGACCAGCTCCTACGTCATCTTTACGGCGGGAATGGCCTGCGTGACTTTGGCAACGACCATGTGGCTCATCGAATGGCGGAACATCCGCTGGTGGACGAAGCCGTTCGTGATCTACGGAATGAACCCGATCGTGGCGTTCGTGGGCTCGGGCGTCCTCGCGCGCTGCATCTACACGCTGTGGAAGGTCCAATACAACGGAAAGCCGACGCCGGTCGAGAGCGTCATCTACAAATCGGTCTTCGAGCCGTGGCTCGAGCCCCGCAACGCCTCGCTCGCCATGGCGCTGGCGACCGTGCTGTTCTGGTTCGCGATCCTCGCGTGGATGTACCGAAAGAGGATCTTTCTCAAAGTCTAGACGCCTATCCCTTTGCGGTTGACTCTAGTGGTCGGATGGATCTGTCCAACAACGAGTGCAGAGCCCAGGCGCGCAGACGCTATCGAGCGTGTGCGCGCGGCGAATCCTGATCACTCGGCGCTCCCAGCGCACTCGTGGGAACTCGCTCTGCCTCCATCGGCGCGCCGTCCCGCCGGACCACGTAGGCCTCCATAGCGAAGTACTCCGGCAATCCCAGCCCGTCGACGACTGCCGCAGTGCGCTTGTTCCGCTCCTCAACGCGCTGCCAGAACTCGCGCTCGTCCTGGCCGGGAAAGGGAGCCCGATCCTTCTGACTCTGGTGCTTGAAGATCGCCCGGATCTTCCATCGAAGCTCGTCCTCGGACAACGGCACCAGCACATCGGCTTCACCGACATCCCACTCCTGCCACGCGCCGCGATAGTACCACACTTCAGGCGGCTCACCCGAATACTGGTCGAGCGCATGCTGCACGGTCTCGAGACACATCCGGTGAGTACCGTGCGGATCTGAAAGGTCGCCGGCCACGAATATCATTGACGGGCGATGCTGCTCGAGCAGCTCGAGCGTGATCTGTACATCTTCCGGGCCGATCGGATCCTTCCGCGTTTTGCCGGTCTGATAGAACGGCAGATTGAGAAAGCGTGCCTGCTCGCGGCTCATCCCGAACGTCTCGATTCCCGACACTGCCTCGGCCTCGCGAATGCCACGCTTGATCGCCAGCACCTCCGGAATGTCCACCTGGCCCGGCTCCTTCTGCGCCAGAAATCGCTCCACTTTCTCGAGCACGGGTGCGAGCCCGGTCTCGCGCGCTGTGAAGTCGCGATTCACGCGCCTGAGAAAATCCACGTAGCGCCGCACCTCGTGATCGAACACGGCGATGTTGCCGGATGTCTGATACGCGACCACGATGCGATTTGCGTTCTGGTGCAGCTTGTGGAGAATCCCGCCCATCGAGATCACGTCGTCATCCGGATGCGGTGAGAAGACGACAATGTTCTGCCTCGTTGGAAGCTTGCTCTTTCCGCGCACTTTGGAGATCAGCGCGTTGAACACCTCGCCGTTGAGCGGGCCTGCTGTCTGGTAACGGGCGAGAAGCGAGCTCAAATGGTGCTCACGGTAATCGAGACTGTCGAGCTTCAGGATCGACTTGCCGGTGACTTCGCTCAGCCAGATTACGGCGGCCACTTCGAGCGCCGGCGTCCATTCCACCTCGCCCGTGATCCACGGCATGCGAACGCGCGTGAGGTCGGCGGCCGCAGCGGGGTCCACATAGAACACCGCGTTGGGATGAAGCTGCAGGTAGGTGGCCGCTACATCGGGATCAGGCTCGCCCTCGACCGCACGCTTGATGATGACCGATTTGTGCTCGCCAGTTGCGATTAGCGCTATCTCCCGCGCCTCCATGATCGTCGCCACGCCCATGGTGACCGCTTCGGTCGGCACGTTGTCCTCGCCGAAGAAATCGGCAGCCGCGTCGCGACGCGTCACGGTGTCGAGAGCGATCAGCCGCGTTCGCGAGTCAATGCCCGAGCCCGGCTCGTTGAAGCCGATATGCCCCGTCTTGCCGATGCCGAGGATCTGAATGTCTATCCCGCCGGAATCCCGAATTGCCTGCTCGTAGGCGGCGGTTTCCGCCGCCACCTGATCCCGCGGAACGTCGCCGCGCGGCACGTGCACATTCTCCGGCCGCACGTTGATCTCGTCGAAGAGATTCTCCCACATGTAGCGATTGTAGCTGTGGATGCTCTCCGGCCGCATCGGGAAATACTCATCGAGATTGAAGGTGACGACGTCGGAAAAATCGACTCCCTCCTCCCGATGCAGGCGCGCCAGCTCGCGGTAGATCCCGATCGGAGTGCTTCCCGTGGCGAGTCCGAGCACCGCATGCGCTCCTGCCTTTCGCCGCTCGGCGATCACGTCGGCGATTCGTCTGGCTATCCGGCGCGAGACTTCGTCATACTCGGCAATGACTACGGGGATTCGCTCACGAACTTGCGGGCTCATTTGCGTGCCCCCGCGGTATCCCAGTCGACGAGCGGCGCATTCGTGATTGATTGCTGGACAGCATCGGCGACAGCGCGCCGCAGCGCAAAGACTCGCGTGTTCTCGCGTGTCGGGTTTACCCGGTTCGTCAGCAGAATCACGAAGAGGTCACGGGTCGGATCAATCCACATGGACGTGCCCGTGAACCCGGTGTGGCCGAAGCTACGCGGCGAAAAGAAACGGCCGGCACTCGATACCGTCGACGGAGTGTCCCAGCCGAGCGCTCTGCTCGACCCGCGAATCTGTGGCGCGGTCCACCTCGCGACCGTGGTCGGACTCACGATTCTCACGCCGTTGTATTGGCCTCCATTCAACAGCATCTGTGCGAAGATGGCAACGTCGCCGACGGTTGAGAAGAGTCCCGCGTGACCGGCAACCCCGCCCATGGCATCGGCGTTCTCGTCGTGAACGCGTCCCCACACCAGCCCGCCGCGAGTAGTGTCGATCTCCGTGGGAGCAATTAGCGCCTTCAGGCTCGAATCCGGGTTGAATCTCGTGCTGGTCATGCCAAGAGGACGAAACACCTTCTCATCGGCGAGCCGGTCGAGAGGGACACCCGTAATGGTCTCGAGCACGAGCTGAGTGAGGATCATTTCCCAGTCACTATATATGGTAGTGGTGCCGGGGACCGCCTTCAGCGGCCTCTGGTTTATCTGCTGCAGATACTGGTCGCGCCCGCGGAACGTCCTGAACAGGGGAGCGAACGCCTCGAGGCCTCCACGATGTGTCATAGCCATTCTCATCGTGATCGGCGCCTTGTCGGGGGCATTGAACCCGGGCAGGTAGCTGGCAATGGTTCGGTCGAGATCGAGCACGCCCTGCTCTTCGAGGATCATGGCCGTCGTGGTCGTGGCTATGACTTTGGTCAGTGACGCCATGTCGAATATCGTGTTGACATCGACTGGTGCTGACGCGACGGCGGTATCGAGGCGCCCATACGCCTTGAGATGCACGAGCCGCCCGTAGCGTCCCACCGCGAGTGTCGCGCCGGGAGCGGCGCCCTCAGCCAGCGCGCTCGCAATGATCGAATCGAGTGTCGCGTTCAGATTGCCGCTCATTCCAGCCGCTGCCGGAGGTGCGGAGACGAGAGTATTCACTGGTGCGATGCGGGTAATAGTCGACCCTTCGGTGGCGGCGACGGTGGCGCAGCCAGCGGCTGCCACGAACAGGATGAGCGAGACAACTGGTCTCATCGACGCGTCGAGCCATCGGCGGGATGAATCGTTTCCGCCGGCCCCCTCACCACTGTAGGCGCGCACGCGCCGATCGCACTCGAGCGAAAGATGAGCTTACGGCTATGCATTATCGTGCGCGGCAAACGGGAGCAGTTCCTTCCGCGGCTTGTCGCGGGGCAGCTGGTTGAAGCGGCCAACGTACGCCCTTGTGAAAAGCGTGTCAACGCAACGTTGGACGAAACCAAAGACGCGATGAAGCGACAGGCGCGACGAAACATCGGGCACGACGAAAATACTCTTGCGGCTTGTTTGATCCAGGCCGTACAATTGCCCGTCGCTAAAACCGCTCGGCCGTGTGTGGCAACGCGATGTGCTGGCCCCTCAACGCAGCGGAGATCACGAACAATCCACTTGTACCCAAGCCATATCCCCCACCGCCCGGGCCGTAGCGCTGAGTCGGAAAAGCGGCACAGCGAGTCATTCTCCCTGGCCTCTTTTTCAGGCTTACTCGAAATGCGCGGAACAAGTCGTGCGTGACCTTTTCCACGCCATGGCGTGTATACAACTGTTCGGCGCGGTAGCCGCAGTCCCATTTGTGAGGAGTTGGCTCGTTGATGCGAAAGTTCATTCTGGCGGGCGCGCTCCTTTTTGCGGCCGCATGCAGCAAGGACGGCGGTGGCGGGCCCCTTGTCGTCACTACGGTCAGCGTGTCGGCCACTCCGACGCAGATCATCGTCGGAGGCACCGCGCAGGCGGCGGCCATCGTCAAGGATCAGAACGGCAATCCCCTGTCCGGGAAAACCGTCAACTGGGTCAGCCTCACGCCAGCCGTCGCATCAGTCAATGCGACGACCGGCGTCATCACCGGCGTGTCGGCCGGAACCGCGACGATTCAGGGCTCGGCCGATGGCGTCTCGGGCTCGGCCACTGTCATCGTCATCGCTGCAGTCAGCGCGTGCAACACCGGCATCACAATAGTCGATCTACCCGTTGGCGGTGTTCGTGTGCTCACCGCGAGCGAAACCCAGGGCTGCATCAAGATTCCGGCGGCAAGCGGCGGGCCGGCCGATTATCTGGTCATTCCCGGCAACATCAGCGCGACACCTGACATTCTGGGAGCCTACGTGCTCAAGTCCGACGAGGGCGAGAATGTCCCGTCGTCGACGATTGCTCCGAGCCACACGATTTTCTCCGCCGACAATGTCGCTCCGCGCATCCCAGCGGCGGATCTTGGCGCCGCCCAGATCGCATTCGAGACGCGCCTGCGATTGATGGAGCGCCGCGAGCTGAGGATTCCCGACGCTCAGCGGGCATACCGCGAGCGCCTTCGGGCTGGAGCACAGGGGCGCTTGTCTGTCTCCAGCGCAATCCCGGCGGTAGGCGAGAAACTCAATTTCAAGATTCCCGGCAGAACGAACGCGTGCACGAATTTCACGACGATCACCGCCGAAGTTAAGTACGTCAACGACAAGGCGATCATCTACACTGATATCACCGCGCCAGCGAACGGTTTCACGGCCGCCGACTATCAGCAGATCGGCGACGAGTTCTCCAACCTCATTTACCCCACGGACGTCGCGTTCTTTGGAACGCCACTCGACGATGACGCCAACGGACGCGTAATCATCCTTTACACCTCCGAGGTCAACAAGCTGACGGAGGCGAACTCGAACAGTTTCGTTGGCGGGTTCTTCTTCGCCGGCGACCTGTTTCCCTCGACCGGTGCTGGCTCCTGCGCCCAGAGCAACGAGGCCGAGCTTTTCTACATGCTTGCGCCGGATCCCGATGGCACGATCAACAACAACAAGCGATCACTGGCGCTCGTCAGGCAGAACACCAGAGGCACGATCGCCCACGAGTTCGAGCACATGATCAACGCATCCGAGCGCATCCGGAGCCCGATTCTGCAGCCGCTCGAGGTCACATGGCTCGATGAGGCGCTGGCGCATTTTGCCGAAGACGCGGTTGGGCGCGTGGTGCGGGGTATTGGCGAGGCCGAGGACGCTTCTTTCTCCCGCGCTCACGGTGGGAGCACGGATGATTTCAACGCGTTCTTCTTCCAGAATCTCGCGCGCTTCCGAGCGTATCTCAATAATCCCGGTCCGTTCGGTCCGACCAGCTCGGCTGCTGACACATCCCTGGCGGTTCGCGGGGCCGCGTGGGCTTTGCTTCGATATGCCGCCGACCAGTATTCGGGCGGCGACGTTAAAGCCTTCACGAAAAGACTCGCTGGAGGTCCCGACGTAGGAGTGGCCAACCTTGTGAAGAACGCCGGAGCATCCTTCGATGCGATCGCCACGGGATGGATGATCGCGAACTACGCCGATAACCTCGGCATCCCTGGCCTGTCCGTGCTCAATACCTATCGCGTTTACGACATGCGAAGCATGATGAGCAGCATCAGCGCGGGTATCTATCCACTCAAGGTGACGACTGTCACTGGGAGCGGCGTCGTGCTGACCGGACTGGAGGCACGCTCGGGCTCAGGGAATTACTTCTTCGCGGAGCGGAACGCCGGCTCGCCGGCGAGGACGTGGCGATTCCTCAACGCGGACGGTGCGACAGCAGCAAGCTTTACCGGCGCTGCCTGGATCATTCTGCGGACGCGTTAGCTCAGCGCGTTCCGACGTAACCTTGTAGCCCGGCCGGCCCGATCTCGAAGAGGGGCCGGCCGATTATTTCCCAGGGACCATTGTCGGCGGGACTGGCGCTTCTCGACTGATTGCCCGGCGCGCTCAGAGCGGCTGAGAAGGGAACCAGGTACTGGTCTCCCGCGGAGGGATTTATCGAGTAGCCCGCGTCCGCCAGAGATTGAACCGTGATGGCGCTGAACGGCATGGGTATTCCCTCAGCTTCGACGAAGCCTGTCATCACCTCGCTCTCGAAGATCGATTCCCGCCAGTGTGAATCGGCCGTGCCGGCCGTGAACGGAAGTCCTTCCACCGCGACGCCGCCGCCGCACGCTCCAGTACCGCCCGCCACGCCGCACGCGGAAATCGCGAGCGGCCCCGTGTAGCGTGGATTGTCGGTTCCGCCGCCAGAAAGAAGAACTCCTCCAGGCCTTCGGCTGTCCGCCCATATGGTGCCGAATCCAACGACATGCAGCATCTCGTGAAGAACGATGTTCGACAAGCGGCCGGTTGAGATCAAACCGTTGACGTCCTCGACGTCGAACTTCATGACCCCGATGGTCGCCAGCCTTGACTGATTGCGGATCACGCAGACTCTCGCTGACGCGAGGACTTTCCCGCTACCGTCGATCGGAGCGACGCTCGCGTAAATGAGAACGTCGTCCACGACCTCGTTCACGATAACGCCGGAAACGCCGCAGGGGCCGATGTCGATGCCGGCCCCACTGCGAAGCAGCGGGATATCCACGTCCGGGATGTCGCCGACGATCGTCGCCCTGATTCGCGCACCGGCTTCGATGAACGCCGAGGCTGCCTCATCCGAGGGCGTCGGTCCGAAAAACCTGACATCCACATTGAAATTGGTCGAGACACTCGACGTCAGAGTCGTGAACAGACCCCCTGCGCTGACAATTGCCGTCTGCGGGACCGCTGTCTTTCCCAAGCGCCAGACGGCTGCGCCCGCCATTCCCGCAGCGTCCGTCACGACGCTGCCCGGTGAGATCGTACCGCCTCCGCCCGTGACAACGAAGGAGACGATAGTCGATGGCACGCCGTTGCCGAACTGATCGTGCACCTGAAAAGAAAGCGGCGCGGGAAGCTCAGCTCCCGCGAAACCGCTCTGCCTGTCGCCACTGACAGCAACCAGTGAAGCAGCCGGACCGGCTACACTGTTGATCGTGATCACGAGCGGCGGGAGATCAGCAACCGTCACTGTGAGAGTATTGGTGCCGGCGACCTTTCCAAGTGTCCACGTGCCGACCGGGGTCGGTACGCCCGCAACCGTTGACGTCGGAGCGTTGACAAGCGTTCCGCCGCCGCCTGTCACAGCGATTGTGATGGGCACGCCTCCGAGGATAGTTCCGTTCGCGTCCTTGACGGAGAACGAAGGCGCCGTCGGAAGTGGCAGTCCCGCAGTTCCGGACAACGCGCCGACAGACGGCGCAATCGAAGCCGGCGGTGGCGGTGCAGTGCTGTCGCTGCATGCGGCGACCAGAACCGCGAGCAGGATTGCTGCGGGAATCCTCATAGCAGCGAATATAGTTAGCGCGAGAGTCCGTCGGTCCAACAAGCTCAGGCCGCGCGTTCCAGCTCGCCTGGTTCAGCTAGCTCGGGCTGAGGGCACCGCGAATAGCAATTTATACGTCACGTAAAGCAGTCATTGGCGTTTCACGGAAAACATCCCGCCCGGCGAGAAGGCCAATCGTAATCGTCAGCGCGAGCATCGCCGCCGCTATTGCGAGTGCAGAGCCGATTGCCGGTGAAAACGGTGTATCGAACACGTAATTCGTCAGTGCCCAGGCGCCGGCGATTGCCAGTAGCATTCCCGTCAGACTTCCAAGCAGCCCAAGAAGAGAGTACTCGGCCAGAAGTATTCGCGCGATCTGCCCACGCGTTGCGCCCAGCGTCTTGAGAAGCACGCCCTCGCGAATGCGGTCGCGTCGCGTGGCCGCGACGGCCGCGAAGAGAACTGGAATTCCCATCGCCAGGCTGAACAGGGCCATGAAACGAATCGCGGTTGTGACCTTCGATGCAATCTTCTCGACCGACTCCTTGATCAGCGACAGATCGAGACTCGAAACGTTCGGAAATCGCGACACTACGTCGCGCTGCAGCCCAGCCACCGCATCAGGCCCGCTGACAGTGGAGAGAAGGACGTACTGCTTGGGTGCCGACTGAAGTGTCGGCGGCGAGAACACCGCGAAGAAGTTTGGCTGAAACCGCTGCCACGTAACTTCCCGCAGGCTCGTGACACGAGCCGGGACCTGAACTCCCTGCACATCCCATGTGACGACGTCACCGATCCTGAGGCTCAGCTCTTCCGCAACATCCTGCGCCATTGAAACCTCTCCGGTGTCGCGACGCCCGCGAAGCGCCTCGGCGCCGAACCACTTACCAGCGACGAGCTTCTCCGACGACGAAACCTTGTCGCGATAGGTCGAGCGATACTCGCGACGGAGCGCCCAGGAAGGGCGTCCCGCCCGATTCTGCCCTGATCTGCGCTCCGCGCCGCCGGAAGCCGATCGACCCTGCCGCTGTGAAGTTTTCCCGCCAACCGCCGTTTGTGGGCGAAGCGTATCGGCCGAGATATCCTCGACGGTTCGATCGTTGATCTTCGCGATTCTCATCGTGACCACGGGTGCGACGTCCACTACTCGATACCCCGCAGCCCGGATTATCGAATCGATTGGTGCGCGCTGATCCTCCTGAACGTCGAAGAACACGAGATTAGCGCTCGACGCATCCATGCTGATCTTGAATTGGCCGAGCAGATTGCTCTGTACCAGATACAGCGTCGTGATCAGGAACGCGCCAAAGCCGAGCGAAAGCACTACGGACTGCGTCTGATTCGCGGGCCGGTAGAGATTCGCCACGCCCTGTCGCACGACATACGGCCAACCGGTTCGGAGCGTTCTGCGCGCAACCCACGAGAGCAGCCAGGCGCTGGCGACGAGCACCGCAATCGCCCCGCCGGTTGCGGCGCTGATCCATAGTCCCTGCTCGAGATTAGTGGCGCGCAACAATGCGATCGCAACGATGCTTGCAACGAGCGCCGCATTCACGACAACGCGCGGCCAGTCGTTCCAGTGCATGCGGAGGACTTCCGCGTCAGCGTCGCGCCGCAGTGTCTGCAGTGGCGAGACGTTTCTCAGCGCCAGGAGCGGCCGAAGGGCGAAAATCAGCGCGATCCACCCTCCAATCAGAACGCCGGTGATTATTGCCTGAGGCTCCAGGGTGACGTCGACATCGACCGGTAGAAAGTCCTTCACCAGGAGTGGCAATCCAAACTGGATCGCGACGCCGAGAGCCGCGCCCGCCAGCGCGCCAAGAATGCCCATTGCCGCCGCCTGAATCACGTACATCGCGAGAACCTGCTGGCTCGACGCGCCGAGGCAGCGCAGAATGGCGACTGTATCGATCTTTCGTGCGACATAAGCACGAACCCCGCTGGCAACCCCGACTCCGCCGAGGAGCAGTGCGACGAGTCCAACGATCCCTATGAACTGGCTGAGCTGGTTGATCGAGCGCGACGATCTGTCTTCAGTCTCCGTTACTGTGGAAACGTTGATTCGGGATTTGCGCAACTGGGGGCGGAAGGGCTTTACTACTTTGACGGGATCGCGGCTGGGGTCGAGCCGCCCGAGCACGGTGTATTCGGCGGTGCTTCCAAAGACGAGAAGCTGCGTCTGGGCGAGGTACTGCTCCGGAATGAAAACTCGCGGCCCGATGATCTCGGCGACGCCGGGCGTTCCGGGCACCAGCTTCAACGTGCCGATGATTCGAAAGCGGGCATACCCCAGGCTCAGCGTATCGCCGACGCGCGCCCCGAGCGTAACGAGCAGCGACGGATCGACGAGCGCGTTTGCGCCTTTCTGCAGCGCCGCCCATTGGCCGGCCGGCGTCGTCGTGATCTGCCCGTACAACGGGTAGTTCTCGCTCACTCCGCGAACCTGCGACAGCCTTGTGCGTCCGGTACGGGAAAGCAAAGCCATCGACGGAAATGTCACGACGCGCGCGTAGGTCGCCCCCGATGCGCGAGCAATTGAATCGAGAATTGCGCCCTGAGCGGGAGTGAACACCTTGCGTGAGCGAAACGAAATGTCTCCGCCGAGGAGGGCGCGGGACTGATCGCGCACCGACCGGTCTACGTTTCCCGCGAAGGAATCGATTGCCACCAAGGCTGCCGCGCCGAGCGAGATGGCAGACATGTAGAGCAGGAGGCGCCGCCGCGCGCTCCGGCTCTCGCGCCACGTGAGGCTTATCAACTGGCGGAGTGAAGCCTTGCCGCGAGCCGATCCGATCGAAGGCGTAGTCACTGAGCAGCCACTGCGGCGTCAGCTACGACACCCGCGTCGATGGAGAGGGTGCCGTCGCTCACGACTCTGCCGTCGCTCAGCCGTATCGTGCGCCCCGCCCGCGCCGCGAGCGAGGCGTCGTGGGTCACCAGAACAATCGTCGAGCCAGAATCCCGGTTGAGCGACGCAAGCAGATCGAACACTCGCGCACCGCTGGCAGCGTCCAGATTTCCAGTCGGCTCGTCGGCAAAGAGTATTCGCGGCGAATTCGCGAAAGCGCGTGCAAGAGCAACGCGCTGCTGCTCGCCTCCCGAGAGCTGCATGGGGAAATGGTGCCCGCGCTGCTCGAGGCCAACCCGCTCGAGAAGCTCCCGTGCGCGCTCCGACGCACCGTCGTTACCCTGGAGCTCGAGTGGAACCTGAATGTTCTCCCGTGCCGTCAGCGTCGGAATGAGCTGGAACGTCTGAAAGACGAAGCCGACTTTTTCGCCCCGGAGCCGGGCCCGCTCGTTTTCGGACATGGTCGTCAGGTCGTGACCGTCGAGGATCACCGTGCCCCGAGTCGGAGTATCAAGACCTGCGAGGAGCCCGAGCAGAGTTGTCTTGCCGCTGCCCGAGGGCCCGACGATTGCCACGAAATCGCCCTGGGGTATGGTGAATGACACATCCTTCAGAACGGCAAGGTTCTGATCACCGCTCCTGTATTCCCGCGTAACTTCCTTTGCAATGAGCATGAAGATTTCTTGGATTGTATTGCTGGGCGCCCTGGTTGCGTGCCAGCCGGAGCGAAATATGGATGGTGCGACAGCGGCCAAGCGGGCTTCCGCGGATGCCGTACCGGCAGCGGATTCTCCCAGTGCATCGAACGGCGAAAGCACCGCGAAGGATTCGGCTCGAGCGAAAGTTAGCGTGCTGTTCTTCGGAACGAGTCTGACTGCGGGATACGGCCTCGACCCGTCGCAGGCGTTTCCGGTGATGGTCGCGGCCAAGGCGGCGGCGGAAGGAGTGCCGATCACCGCGATCAATGCTGGTCTTTCAGGTGAGACGTCGGCCGGCGCGCTGCGCCGCATCGACTGGGTGCTCAAGAATCCGGTGGACGTCGTCGTTGTGGAAACAGGAGGAAACGATGCGCTGCGCGCGCTCGACGCAAGCGCGCTCAAATCGAATCTCACGGCAATCGTCGGCCGGATACGAAAGGCTCAGCCAGGAGCAAAGATTCTGCTCGCCGTCATGGAGGCGCCGCCGAATTTTGGCGCGCGGTACACGGCGGGCTTCCGGGAAGCGTACGCGACTGTCGCCAGGAACGAGAGTGTGACACTGGTGCCGTTTCTGCTCGACCGCGTTGCCGGACATCCTGCGCTGAATCAGGAGGACGGCATCCATCCGAACCTCGCGGGCGAGCGGATTGTTGCCGACAACGTGTGGCGTGCCTTGAAGCCTGTCGTCGCAGAGATCTACGCATCGTGGCGAGATCGCGGATAGGCATTTCTGGTCCAAATCATCGTGCGTTTGTTGCCTCAAACTGCGATTTCCCGCTAAATTTAAAGGCTATCCCCGAAACTGTTTCCGGACCGACTTATGGCTTTCCCCGCGACACAAATCAGACGCGGAATGGTCCTCGTTTTCGAGGGGGATCCCTGCCGCGTGCTCGAATTTCGTCACCACACGCCCGGAAATCTCCGGGCCATGGTGCAGGCCAAGCTGAGAAATCTTCGCAGCGGCTCCAGCTTCGAGCATCGCTTTCGCGCGGCGGATACCGTCGAAAAAGCGTCGATGGAAACGCACGACCTCGAGTTCATGTACCAGGGTGGTGACACTTACCACTTTATGAACACCGAGAACTACGATCAGATCGAGATGGATTCGGAAACACTCGGCGACTACGCGCAGTGGATGCAGCCGGGTATGAAGATCCAGGCCGAGTACTACAATGGCCGCCCGATTGGGATCGATCTTCCGAACTCGATGGTATTCGAGGTGGTGGATACTTCGGTCGTGATGAAGACGGCCACGAAGACGGCCTCGACGAAGCCCGCGAAGCTCGAGAACGGAGTCACGATCAACGTTCCCGAGTTCGTCCGCACCGGTGAGAAGGTCCGTGTGAATCCGAACACCGGCGAATATCTCGACAGGGCAAAGTAGCGCGATTAAGATGCAGGACGCAGGTGCACGACGCAGGCGCACGACGCGGTTGCACGACGCAGGTGACATGGTGGCTGTAGCTCAATCGGTTAGAGCACCGGACTGTGGCTCCGGGGGTTGCGGGTTCAATTCCCGTCAGCCACCCTCCCGCGACGCACTCGGAGTAAGCGAGATCGAAAGCGGATTGTAGGTCCGTAGCTCAATTGGTAGAGCACCGGTCTCCAAAACCGGCGGTTGCAGGTTCGATTCCTGCCGGGCCTGTGAAGCTCGATACAAGGCAAAGAATCACTGCCGGAACGCGCGGTGAACTACAGAAATACGGCGGTGAACTACCGCATTGCCCGGGATTGCTCGGGCGCCCGATCCCGCGGACTCACCGTCGGCCCGACACCCCCCTTCAGAGGCCTCGGATCTTCAAAACGACGGTGCCGGGCGGTTCACCGATGTAACAGTGCAATACGCGCGACCCGTGGCCGGCCGGCGCGGATGTATGTCCACGATTTCTTCAACGACGGCTCGCTTGAACAGATCGTGACGTTTTTCAGGAATGGTGTCAGCTATCCGCTTGCGGGGCGCGACGAGCTCGTGAGAGTCACGCCGGTCCGGGGGCGCTACGACGCAAGCTATGGCCTCTTGCTTCGCGGCGACGGAGGCGGTCGTTTTCTGTCCGTCGAAATGGGGAAAAGCGGAGTCGCGATCGAAGGAAAGGTTCGCCGGCTGACGTCCCTGCGGCGTGCAGGGGGCGACCGCGTGATCGTTGCTGCGCGGAACAACGACAAGCTTCAGCTGCTTCATCCTCTGCGCTCGAGCGGGGCAGGGAGCAAACAACTTCTCACCAACAAACGCCATGACGAATCTGCACATCGTGGACCTGCTGGTGATCGCGGCCTACTTCCTCGTGCTGGCAGGGATCGCGTTATGGGCCGCCCGGCGCAAGAAGAATGTCAGCTCCGATTACTTTCTCGCGGGCCGCGATGTGGGCTGGCTCGCGGTTGGCGCCAGCCTCTTCGCATCGAACATCGGAAGCGAGCATCTCGTGGGACTGGCCGGCACCGGAGCCGCAAGCGGGCTCGCAGTAGGCCACTTCGAGCTGCTCGCGAGCTTCATCCTGCTGCTTCTTGGTTGGCTGTTCGTTCCGTTCTACCTGCGGAGCGGCGTGTACACGATGCCCGAGTTCCTGGAGCTCCGATACAACTCCGCTTCGCGCGCGTACTTCACGTGGGTGTCAATAGTGGGATACGTGCTCACGAAGATCAGTGTGACCCTGTTCGCGGGTGGCATCGTGATGCGGGCGGTCACCGGACTCGATTTCTGGACGAGCGCGGCAATTCTGGTCGTCATTACGGGTCTGTACGTCATTTTCGGCGGGCTACGCGCCGTGATCTATACAGAGGTGATGCAGACACTCGTACTGATCGTCGGTGCGGTGGTGCTTACCTTCGTCGGCCTCGGGGCCGTGGGAGGTTGGTCGGGGCTCGAAGCTCGCGTGCCGCCGGACTTCTTCTCCATGTGGAAGCCCTCTGACCATCCTGCCTTCCCCTGGACCGGAGTGTTGTTCGGAGCACCGATCCTCGGCATCTGGTACTGGTGTACGGACCAGGTCATCGTGCAGCGTGTACTCGCGGCGCGCAACATAAGAGAGGCCCGTCGCGGGACGATCTTTGCCGGATTTCTGAAGATCCTTCCTGTGTTCATCTTCGTTCTCCCTGGCATGATCGCCGCGGCCCTGTACGAGGATGTCCGGACAGGTTCGGCCGATTCCGCCTTTCCCGTGCTCGTGTCGCGGTTGCTCCCTATCGGGCTGAAAGGTCTGGTCCTCGCAGGAATGCTTGCTGCGCTCATGAGCTCGCTCGCCTCCGCATTCAACTCCGCCTCGACCCTGCTGACATGGGACGTCTACCGCAAGTGGAGGCCGGACGCGAGCGAAGCGCGATTGGTGGCCGTCGGACGCGTGGCTACCGTGATCCTGGTTGTTCTCGGCCTCGCCTGGATCCCTTTCATGAAATACATCTCGCCACAGCTCTACATCTACCTTCAGAGCGTCCAGGCGTACATCGCGCCGCCGATTGCGGCATGCTTCCTTCTTGGGATCATGAGTCCGCGACTGAACGGCCGCGGCGCGCTCGCGGCTTTGTGGACGGGCTTCGTGATTGGCTTCGCCCGTCTCGTTCTCGAGCTCTCCAAGTCCAAGCTGCCGCCCGATACGCTGTGGTCATGGATTGCGGGGATCAACTTCCTTCATTTCGCCGCACTGCTGTTCGCACTCTGCAGCGCGATCCTGATAGTAGTCAGCTTCCTCACTCCGCCGCCCGCGCCAGACCGCGTTGCTGACCTCACGCTCCAGACGGCGACAAAGGAGGTCGATACCGCGGACACTCCGGCCGAGCGGCGGTTGACGATCGCGCTGTCGCTGCTGCTTGCGGCGACGATCGGCGTAATCTGGATCATCTTCCGATAAAGGACCCGATACCGCTGAAACCGCATGACAGTTCGGCACAGCTTGGATACTTTCCAGCCGGCAACGAAACGGTACTGACAATTCCCGAAACAGCGGATCCGACCAGCGAGTTTCGAGTTGGACTGATCGGTTATGGACTCGCCGGCGCGGTGTTTCATGCTCCGCTGATCGAGGCGACACCGGGGCTCAGTCTCGCGGCGATCGTAACGAGTAACGAGGAACGCCGGGACGACGCGCGACGAGCGCATCCGCGCGCAACGATCTTCCACGACACGACACAGCTATGGGCTCACGCGCAGGAGCTCGATCTTGTCGTCGTCGCCTCTCCGAATAGAACACACGTCCCGCTTGCTTTGACCGCGCTCGCCGCGGG
Organism: Gemmatimonadaceae bacterium; assembly: GCA_035633115.1. Classification (NCBI taxonomy): domain Bacteria; kingdom Pseudomonadati; phylum Gemmatimonadota; class Gemmatimonadia; order Gemmatimonadales; family Gemmatimonadaceae; species Gemmatimonadaceae bacterium. The sequence goes on from DASQFN010000103.1 coordinate 141,075, forward strand.
CCTCCATGTCGTCGTCGACAAGCCGCTGGCGCCGACTGCGGCAGAGGGTCGTCGCCTGATCGACGAAGCGCGCAAGCGAGGGCGCATGCTAACGGTATTTCAGAATCGACGATGGGACGGCGATTTTCTCACCGTCCAGCGTCTGTTGAGCGAGGGAGCGCTCGGCGCCCCTCTGCGTTTCGAGTCACGCTTCGACCGATGGCGGCCGGTTCCAAAAGGTGGATGGCGCGAGGAGGGCGCTCCGGAAGAGGCGGGCGGGCTGCTGTACGATCTCGGGAGTCATCTCATCGATCAAGCATTGGTTCTGTTCGGTCCTGCGAGTCACGTTTACGCTGAGCTCGACCGCCGCCGCCCCTCGGTTGAGGTTGACGACGACGCTTTCGTCGCGCTTACCCACGCGTCGGGTGTGCGCTCTCACCTTTTCATGAGTGTAGTGGCTGCGCAACCCGGTCCGCGGTTTCGCGTTCTCGGGAGCGAAGCTGCGTACGTGAAGCATGGACTCGACGTACAGGAAGCCGCCCTTCGGAGCAATCCTCGCGTCGATTCCACGGGTTTTGGAGAGGATCCGCGTGACGCGTGGGGACTTCTGGGACAAGGTGATGAAACGCGCCCGGTCACGACTGAGGTTGGAGGCTACCAGCGTTTCTACGAAGGAGTTGTCGTTGCACTCCGAGGTGGCGCTCCGCCACCCGTCGATCCCGCCGATGCTGTGGCTGCGCTCGAGATCATCGAAGCCGCGCGACGCTCCTCCGAGGAGAGAAGTCTGATCCGGCTGTGATCGTAAGACGGCTCCAATTGTGCCAGATTTGCACAAATTGTGTTACACCACTGTTACCGGGTCGCCTCTGGTTCGGCTGGAGCCCCAAGCGCCCGGCCGTCGGCGGCGAACAAGTGCACACGACCCGGCGGCACATGGACGGTGATCAGCTCGCCCACATCCGGCAGCAAATCGTTCGACACGGATGCCAGCAACCGGTGAGGACCGACGTCGAAATGGACGTGGCTCGTTCCTCCCAGGCGCTCGACCAGCACCACGCGTCCCGGCACCGGGTTCTCGACTGACTGAGCCTCGCTGGAATCCGCCTCGAGGTGTTCTGGCCTGATCCCCAGCGTGACCGAGTCGGATGCACTTTCCTCCTTCAGAACATCGGGGCTCAGCTTCACTCGAATTCCCTCAGCGACAAAGACCGGCGCGCCGTCGTCGTGCTCGAGGCGGCCGTCAATGAAATTCATCGGTGGCGTTCCGATGAACCCAGCGACGAATCGGTTGATGGGGGCACGATAGAGCTCGATTGGGGTGCCGACCTGCTGCATGCGTCCATTCGCCAGAACGACGATCCGGTCGCCCAGCGTCATCGCTTCGACCTGATCGTGTGTCACGTACACCGTCGTCGTCTTCAGCCGGCGCTGAAGACCACCGATTTCGATCCGCATCTGGGCGCGAAGCCCGGCGTCGAGATTGGACAAAGGCTCGTCGAACAGAAACACGAGTGGCTCGCGCACCATCGCCCGCCCCATTGCGACGCGCTGCTGCTGTCCCCCGGAGAGCTGCTTCGGCTTGCGATCCAGCAACGGCTCGAGCCTCAACATTCCTGCCGCCCAGGTCACTCGGCGGTCTATCTCAGGCGTGGCGATTTTCCTCAGACGCAGGCCAAGCGAGAGATTCTCGCGCACATTCATGTGCGGGTAGAGGCCGTAGTCCTGGAACACCATCGCAACGTCCCGGTCCCTGGGGGGCAAGGCTGTCACATCGCGCTGGTCGATGCGAATCGTGCCAGTCGTGACTTCCTCGAGACCGGCGAGCATCCGAAGGATCGTTGTCTTACCTGAGCCTGACCCGCCGACGAGAACGAGCAGCTCGCCGTCGGCAACGTGAAGGTCAAAATCTTCCACGACGGTCAAGTCGCCGAACCGCTTCGTGATGTGCTCGAAGTAAACTGGGGGCATAGCTATCCTTTTACTCCAGAGCTCGCAATGCTCTCGATGAAGTTGCGCTGAAGGAATGCGTAGGCGACGACGACGGGCACCACCAGGACCATCGCTGAGGCCAGTGACACGCCAACCGAGCCGGCGCCGCCGCCGAGTGCGAAGACGGTGAGCAGCTGCGGCAGCGTCATCAGCTGTTGCTCGCGGACCACCAACAGCGGCCAGAGCACCTCATTCCATGATCCCATGAACGTGAAGATCGCGACGATCGACAGCACGGGCTTCGACAGCGGCCAGAAAATCGTGAACAGGATGCGCATCTCTCCCATTCCGTCCATTCGCGCAGAGTCGATCAGAGACTGCGGGATCTGGAGAAAGAACTGCCTCAGCATCAGGATCGCGGTCGCGTTGAAGAGGTAGGGGACGATGAGCGCCGCGTATGTATCGATCCATCCGAGCTGAACGATGAGCGTGTACATCGGAATGAGCGTGAGCTGGCCAGGCACGAGGAGCACGCCAATCGTTGCGGCGTTGAGCCACGGGCGACCCCGGAAGCGCAGGCGAGCCATTGCGTATGCGGTCATCGAGCCGAAAACCAGCACCGAGAGCGTTATCGTGCCGGCGACCAATGTGCTGTTGATCAGCGCCCGGCCGAACGGCGCTCGCGCCCACATCGTGCGGTAGTTGTCGAGTGTGATGTTGTCGGGGATCAGCGCGAGTGTGCCGATTTCGGTTGGCGGCTTGAACGTCGCCGATACCATCCAGAGGAACGGGTAAATGAAGGTCAGCGCGGCGAGCGTGAGCCCTGCGTACAACGCAATGCGGCCGAGTAGCCTCATACGGCCTCCGCGCTGCCGATAACGCGCCTTTGAATGAAAACGACTGTCCCGATAATGAGCGCCAGTGCGACTCCAATGGTCGCAGCGTATCCCATCTTCTGATACGAGAACGCGTTCGTGTAGAGATACAGAACGATCGAGTATGTGCGTCTAAGCGGGCCCCCGCCTGTCATCACATACGGCTCGATGAAGAGCTGAAAGCCGTTGATCGTTGAAAGAGTGACGACGAGGATTGTCTGAGGGAGCAGCATTGGCAGTGTGAGATGCCGGAACCGCTGCAACGAAGTTGCGCCTTCGATCTCGATTGCTTCCTGACACGAGCGCGGAATGTATTGAAGGCCGGCAAGGTAGATGATCACGTAGAAGCCGACGTTCTTCCATGTCACCATCGCTGCGATTGCGGGCATCGCTGTCGTTGGATCGGTAAGCCACGGCACAGGAGCTACGCCGATGCGCGCAAGCAGCTTGTTGATCAGGCCGACGTCCGTTGCGTAGAGATTACTCCAGAGAATCGCGACGACAGCGCCGGAAATCACGACCGGAAGAAAGAATGCTGCCCGCCAGAAAGCGCGGAGCCGGAGGGGACGATTCAGAGCAACGGCGAGCGCCAGCGCGGTCGCGATCTGAAGTGGAACGTGAATGGCGAGAAAGACGAACGTGTTCCCGACTGCACGCCAGAATCGCGCGTCGTTCGCCAGGAACTGCACGTTGTCGAGGCCCGCGAAGGACGGCGGGGTTACCAGGTCCCAATGCAGAAAAACGAGCACGAGCGCAAACGCAATGGGATAGGCCGCGAATGCGAGCAGAAAGAGCGCGTACGGCGCCGCCAGCAGTGCTCCCGATCGCTGCTCAGCGCGCATTCACTATTTTCCTCGCTTCAGTCGCCGCGCGTGCCAACGCCTCGCGCACGGGAGTCTTTCCATAAATCGCCGCTTCTTCATACGCTTCGGAGATCAGGTCGAAGATCTCGACAATATCAGGGTCGAGATCGACGTCGCGTGTCCGGTCAACGTGCGTGGCGTAGGTTGCGAGCTTTGGCCGGCGCTTCAGGACGGCGGAAAAACGTGGATCCGCAGAGAGGCCGCGCCGGTAGGGGAGCTGGCTCGCCGTTTCGATGAGCATGCGGTCTGCTGCGGGGGATGTGAGGTAGGCAACAAAGCGGGCGGTTTCCTCAGGGTGCTTCGTGGTTGAAAAAATCGCGATGCTTCGCAGGTCAGCGAACGCGTAGCTGTCACCTGGCTTTGTCCCGTCCGCTGCGGGCACGGGCGTCACGTCGTATTGCAGGCCAGCGATCTTGATCTCTTCGAGCTCCTTGAGAAACCAGGGCCCGATGATTTTCATCGCGACTGTTCCATCGGCGAACGGGTCCCGTCCCAACGCGAAATTGGAACGAGGCAACACACCTTCATCGAAGCCGCGCCGCAATAGCGTCAGCGCCGCGACAGCCGCTTCGTTCTCGAACATGATCTTACCGCCAGTTACCAGCGTTCTCCCGCCGGAGCTCGCGAGGTACAGCGGATAGAAATCATAGAATCTCTCGAACCACGTAGTCTTCAGTGTCGCCCAGAACGCCCAGCGATCGAGCCTTCCATCCCCGTCTGTATCGCGTGTAAGCCGTCGCATGACATTGAGCAGCTCCGAGTGCGTGCGCGGAGGTGCGACGCCGGCCTCTCGGAGGAGGTCGACGTTGTACATCAGCATTTCGGGATTCGTCTTCCACGGAAACGCGTAGATGCCGCCATCGGGGAGACGCAGCGAGCTGAGCATAGCCGGACTCGTACGTTCATTCAGACGCGCATTCGTTGCCACGCGATTGTCGAGGCGGACCACTCCCCCTGCTCGCACGAGCCGGGACAAGAGAGCCGAAGATACGTTCGAGCTGACATCCGGAGTCGCCCTTGCGACAATTGCCGCCAGCAGAACTTCTTCCGTCGAGCGGCCGGCGGGGAGCGGCTGCACTCGGACCTGCACAGCCGGGTTCTCCTTGTTCCACTGCGCTGCAAGCGCGATTGCCAGCTGTGTTTCGGATGGGTTCGCGGCAGGCCAGTAGGTCAGCGTGATGGATTCGGCTCGTGTGCCGCCATCAGACGCGGTGCCGGCCCGATCAATCTCGAGCCCCGACTTTCCACTCTTCAGTACGATTCGCGCGCCGTCAGGGCCGGCGAACTCACGGCGATCCGGAATTGCCGCGAGAGATGGCGCGAGCGGGCCCACGGGGCGAAAGCGCATATACGCAGCCGCCTCCGGCCGGCTCGTGACCGCCTGAAGGGCGAGCAGTGCCTCGATAGTGGACTCCGCACCAGAGTTCCTGTTGAGTCGAAGCGGTGCCGGACCATCGATCCCGTCGAAAGTCAGTCCGGTCTTGGCGTCGTACATGGCCACGCCCGCTGGATTCGCGCCGAGGAACCATCCGCAAAGCAAACCACCAAAGACTGCGTAACGGTCGTCGCCAGTCGCGTCGGCGAGCGCCAGATATCCCTCTACCACCGTGCCAACACCGTACGCGATCTGCGGAAACCATTTCACCGTTCCATCGGCTGCAATCTCCGACGGGATCTGCCCGGCGAGCAGAAACCTCCCCCACGCTGCATCTGCTTCCTGTCTCGCGGCGACGGCGAAATCTGGCCGATTCAGAACGACAGCGGCGACTGCCAGCGCTTCCGTCGATCGCGCTCCCCACGCGTGCCATGCCGCGCCGGGCCTATCGACGCGCACGCCCCACGGAGGTGTCTGCACGTTGCCTGCTGCGAGCGGCACGAGCAGGGAAGCGGTCCTCGCGGCGAGAGATGCGAGCTCGGCTGAAGGCTCGGCGCGCTGCAATGCGAGGAGACCGAGCAGCGCTTCCGACGTCGCGGTGGCCGATCCGCCAATCAACGCTCCGTTGTTTACCTCGCGCGAAAGACGGGCAACCGTGCGATCGAGCACGGGACGCATGCTCGTCATCGTCGAGTCACTCGAGCCCAGCACGCGCACGCCTTCGCCCAGCGCCCACAAGGCGCGCGCGGCCCAGTATGACATGCTCTTCCGGCTGCTCGGCGCAACGAGGTTCAACCGACCAGTGGTATCGATGAAGTTGACGAACTCACCATCGCCCTGCTCCATCGCGGCGACGAACGCAAGCAATCCGAGAGCATCACGCCGCGCCGTGGAATCGCCGGTCTGCTCGAACGCGCGCAGATAGACGACCGCTGCACGCGCCGCATCGTCGACGGCCGCGATGCCTTCGTAACCGTCGCGCGCCGGCGATCCCTTGGGCTGATAGTCAGGCGCCTCGGCGTAGAGGGCGACGACGCGCACGGGCCGTCCGCCAACGTTCACGTCGAGACCCAGCCGCCGAAGATGATCGAGATTGATGGCGACGGGTGGCGGTCCGGGTGGCACAGGATCGATTTTCCTGCTGCAACCGCCGGCGATCGCGCACACGAGTGATATCGCGACAATGACTCGCACGCGTACGGCGCTCGCGCTCTCAATCAAAGCGGAACACCGCCCTGGTTCATCTCGATCGCGCTTTCGATGGAATCGACCAGGTCCCGTTTCTTCACGCGCGCGCCGGCTACTGCGACATCGGCTGCGCCATAGTACACGAGGAGCTCATCGCCGAGCTCGACCATGCCCTCCGGGAAAACGACTCGTATTCCGGTTATGAAGTTGGCGTGATCGACTTGAGGGACCTTGCCCAGCTCGATCTCGTACTCCGCTTCGGGTGTCAGTGCCGGCGTATCGGATACATAGCGGACCTTCTCCGGGCGTTTGAGATCGAGCACACACCATCCCATCGAGTAGACGTTGCCTTCTTCTATGGTAGTAGCACCATGGAAGGGCAACAGCCAGCCAATCCGTGTGCGGATGGGCGGCGAGCCCGCACCAACGCGCGAGCTGCGCCATGTATTCGGTTGCGGGCCAACCAGCGTTGTCCCGCTTGCCGGCCACTCGTCTTCCACTGACGATACCCGGACACACACGATGTTAGGCATCGGCCGATGAAGAATCACGTACTGCCCGTCGATCTTTTCCGGGAACACGACGCAATTCTTGTTTTCACCGGGAATGCGGGGTCCGTGGCGAACGTAGCGGTCCGGGGCAAGCAGGTCGTCGGTCGTGATCAGGCAGACTCGCGGGCCATTGGGCGAATGCCCGGTGTATGTGACTGCGTAGCGTCGTTCATCGCGAAGCCACGTAATCCGGGGGTCCTCGACCCCCCATTCCTCGTAAGACGCCTCGGGCGAAATCGCGGGGCGATCCCAGATTTCATCAATGCGCTCACCATTCGACGAAAGCGCGAGTGCGAGGCACGATCGGCGAGCCGATTCATCGTAGACGCGCACCAGCAACACGACGCGGCCGCTGGCATGATCGATTGTTGCGCCCGGGTTGAACGTTCCGGTGGCGCGTGTAAAAGAGATATCGGACGAACGAACCAGCGGATTCGAGGAAAAGCGCCCGAGAGGCGCGATCATGCTTGCGCCGACGAAAGCCAGCTCGCATAGAGCCGCGCGAAGTTCTCGGCAGGCGCGCGATGGTATTCGTCAGCGCTCACGTCGAGCGTGGGCGGGACTCCCCCGCCTGGTGGAAGCACTCCGGCGTCGCGACGCTTCCTGAAGCTCCGCCACACCTCTGCTGCCGGCTTCTCGCTTCCGTCTGCGCGCACGAGCCCAAATGTACGTTCGCGTACAGCGGTTGCTATGGGAGGTCGATCGAAGAGTCGAGAATCGTAGTCGCCGTAACACCAAGCGTACGCCCCAGCAGCTCCGGTTATCAGCAGTCGCTGGAGAACCGCGTCGTAGTAATTGGCCGCTTCATCCTCCGATGCCAGGTACTGAGAAAGCGCCTGTCCAAGAAAATCGTCGGTGATCGTCTGTCCCGGTTTACCCTGCGGTGCGGTGCACAAGCCGAATTCCTGCATCAGTACAGGCCGCCCACTCCCAGCGAGAGCAGACGTCAGCGCGCATGAGAACGGCACGAGCTCCGGGTCCAGGAACGAGCGCGCGACGTCGCTATAAAGCGGATATGCGTGCATCACGTCTTCGTCGGCGATTCCGGCTGCATCGTCGACACGCAGGCGGTTCTGAGCAGTCAGTGAAGGGAGATGCACGCCAATCTGAATCGGCACACCGGGAGCTTCGTGTCGTACCGCATTCGCGATTGTGGATGCCCAGAGCTTGCCCGCTTCTCTCGACCCTGGCTGCTGCGCGTCGTCGATCTCGTTCGTCAGATCGAAAGCGCGAATGGAGTCATCCCCGGCCAGTGCATGCGCGCACGTCGCCGCGAGCAGTGCCTGCGACCCGAGAATCGGGTCTGAGTACAAATCCTCCGGAATTCCGTGCGAGTCCAGCATCCATTCGGGCCACCAGAACCGACCGCTCATGTTGATGACGATCAGAGTGGGCACGACCCGAAGTCCGGCGTCCTTCGCTGCTCCTGCAACGTCAACGAGCCGTTCCACCATCGTCTCATCGACAGTCATCGGTGCCGGCAGGAAATCCTCAGTCAGCGCAAACAGTCGCACGACTTCGAAGCCGATGTCCGCGATCTGAGCCATTTCGTCGCGCACCTCGGCGATGTCGAACTCGCGCCACATGTACATGGCGCGTCTCCTCGGCCAGTAATTGATTCCGAGCTCGAATGTCACGCGCCGGTCATGCCGGCGAGAATATCCTCGAGATACAGATCTGCGACGGCCATCACACCGTCGGCAGCCCCGTAGTAGATCCTCACGAGATCGCCTTCGGCGAGGAGCCCGCAGGTGAACACCACTCCGCCGAAGAAGCCCTCACGCTCGTAAGGTGTTTCCGGTGACAGGATTGGGTCGCGCGAGCGCGCAATCACTTTTCCCGGATCATTCGCGTCGAGAAGCAGAGCGCCAAGGGAGTAAGTAGTCGTTGCGGCGGTTACGCCGTGATAAACCGCGAGCCAGCCCTCCACACTTCCTGTACTGACGCGAAAGGGAACCGCACCGCCGCCAATCTTTTCATCGTCCCACGTGCCTTCACGCGCGGTCGCAACGGATCGATGGCTGCCCCACGAGAGCATGTCCGGCGATGTCGCAATCCACATCGCGGGTTTTCCGAGACCCTCCGGCATCGGCCGGTGAAGCGCGACGTACGCTCCGCCAATTTTCTCGGGGAAGATCGTCACATCGCGATTGGGAGGAGAAAAGATCAACCCATGCCGCTCGAACGACTTGAAGTCTTTCGTCGACGCGAGGCCGGTGGTGATTCCGTGCGGCGAAACGGCGGTGTAGTTGATCCAGTACGTATCGCCGATAAGAGTGATGCGAGGATCTTCGACGCCATAGGATTCGTACTCTGTGGCTGCCGACAAAGCCGGCCGCGGCTCGACATCGAAATGAATGCCGTCGGTCGAACGCGCAACACGCAGGTGTGAGATCGATGTGAGCCACGTCTGGCCAGGGGTGTCGATGGACCTCGGATCACTCAAGTCGAGATTCGGCTCACCGCGCGACCAGCGCTTGATCTCGAGACGGCTCGAGCTCGGGTTGTAGACGGCCGCGGCTACTTCGTCCGATGGAATTCCTTTGGGAGCCTCCGACACGCGCAGGAGAAGAACCACGTCTCCATCGTGCCGTATCACCCCGGCGTTGAACACCCCCACGACTTCCAGGTCAGGGCTCGAGGCCCGAACCATCGCCGGTGTGAGAATTGGATTTTCGGGAGACCGCTCAACTTTCACGCGTTACACGCGACAGATCTGGATTGCCTCAGCGAGGGACGTCCGAGGGTCGCGTGTAGGAATGAACTCCTGCGCGACGTAACCTTTGAATCCCGTCTCGCTGATCGCTCGCATTATCGCCGGATAGTTGAGCTCCTGCGTAGCGTCGATCTCATGCCGGCCCGGTACTCCGGCAGTATGGTAGTGGCCGATGCATTTGGAATTGTCCCGGATGGTGCGGATCACGTCGCCTTCCATGATCTGCATGTGATAGATGTCGTAGAGCAGCTTGAAGCGCTCGGAGTCGAGCTTTCGCGCGAGGGCGACGCCCCAGGGCGTGCGATCGCACTGGTAGTCGCGATGATCCACCTTCGAGTTGAGAAGCTCCATGCAGATCGTCACACCGTGCTGCTTCGCCGCGGGCATGAGCTTGCCGAGCCCGCTTGCACAGCTGGCGAGTCCCTCCTCGTCGCTCTTCCCGTCACGGTTGCCGGAGAAACAGATCAGGTTCGGAATTCCCGCTGCGGCCGCGAGCGGAATCGCGCGCTCGTAAGCGGGCACCAGCCAGGCATGATTCGCCGCGTCGTTGAATCCGCGCGTCAGCCGAGTGCCCGGATCGGGAACCGTCGCATACCCCATCGCGCAGGTCAGCCCATGGCGGCGCGCAATCGGCCACTCCTCGGGCTCGAGGAGCTCCACCGAGTCGATCTTCAGCTCCTTTGCGGTGCGGGCAAGCTCGTCGACGGTGAATTTGCGAAACGGCCATCTGGTCACCGAATGCTTGAATGCAGCAGCGGCGCGAGATTCCGGCGCAGCGCCATGCGCGCGCTCCGCGCCGAGGAGCGATGCGGTGCCGGCCGCGGCACTCGTCGAAACGAAACGCCGGCGGTTCACGGGGTTCGCATTAGAGATTGCGACGCTTCAGTGCTTGCGTTGCGAGATCGGTCGGCCGCGCCGTGAGCGCCATACAGGTAATCGAGGGATTCTGGCTCGCCGAGCAGCCAGGCCGCGCGCTCGAGTGCTTCGCGGCGCGTCATTTCGGTGGTCATGCAGTCCCTCCGCGGTTCACGGGCGAATCTGCGGGGGTGCGACACTGACTGTCAAGCAAGCGGCGTCAAGCTACCAACACTGCCGGCACTCACCACGGGGGGGTTGCGCGGTCCCTGAGATCACCCCGACTTGCGCCCGTCCAGGTTTGGCGGACGTCGAAGGATTGACCATCCGACGATGCCGGCAATCACGGAAGCCGACAGAATTCCGATTTTTGCGGAATCGAGAAGCGAGCCACTCCCGAACGCGAGATTCGCTATGAAGAGTGACATTGTAAATCCGATACCCGCGAGCCAGCCAACACCGTGTATCTGGCCCCAGCCAACCTCCTCCGGCAGTACGGCGAGTCGCGTCCGGACTGATGCAAGCGATGCGAGTGTTACGCCGAGGACCTTTCCTGCCAGCAGGGCAATCACAATTCCGAAAACGACGCGCCATGAGACTGTAGAGAGCATCTCCGCGCTGACGGTCACACCCGCGTTGGCGAACGCGAACAAAGGCATGATCGCAAACGCCACAACTCGGTGAAGCGAGTGCTCCATTTTGAGCAGAGGAGACTGAACCTGCTCCACCGAGCGCTCGAGAGAGTGAAGGGCGTGTTGCTGTCCCGGGTTCGACATGACCGACGACGCATCGGGGTCGCTCGCACCGGCGAATTCATCGAGCGCGCGGCGGGCTTTCTTCAGAAATACATCCTCGTCAATCCGCGTCGTTGCAGGAATCGTCAGCGCGAGAAGAACCCCCGCGACTGTTGCGTGGACACCGGATTGCAACACTGCGTACCAGAGCGCCATACCCAGGAGTGCATAAACAGCAGGCTTTCGTACTCCTGCCCGGCGACATAGAAACAGCAGGGCCAGTACGACGGCCGGCGCGCCCAGGCTCCCTAACGAGATGTCAGCAGCATAGAAGATCGCAATCACCAGTACTGCGCCGATGTCGTCCACGATTGCGAGTGCCGCAAGGAATACCTTGAGCCCCGCGGGCACACGGGAGCCCAGGAGTGACAAGACGCCAAGCGCGAACGCAATGTCCGTCGCCATCGGAATTCCCCAACCCGATGCACCAGGACCGCCGACGTTAATAGCGCTGAAGATCAGCGCGGGAACGACCATCCCGCCGATTGCCGCCGCGACTGGAAGCGCAGCCTTTTGTCGAGACGCGAGCTCGCCCACCAGGAGCTCGCGTTTGATCTCCAGGCCTACGAGAAGGAAAAACACCACCATCAGCCCGTCGTTGATCCAGTGGTGCAGAGTCATGGTGAGGGCTGCGCCCTCGAAACCAACCGACAACGACCGTTCCCAGAGGTGGAAATAGCTGTCGCTCCAGGGCGAATTTGCCCACGCGAGGGCGAGCGCCGTCGCTGCGAGAAGAACGATTCCACCGGCCGATTCCGCTCTCGCGAACTCCTGGAACGGAAGAATGACGCGTTCCGCGAGGGGCGCCTCGACAGGGGTCTGTTTCTCTGCGGTTCGGGGTTCCAAGTCCGCGACACTCCAGGATAACGAGCGGTTGAACGACGCTCCTCGCACGAAAGATATTCGGGACACCGCGGGAGGGACGAAGCTACACTGGGTTCCGGCGCGCTCCTCGGCCATCCGGCGCGGATGGCCCGAGCGCTTTGGAGTATCCGCAAGACACTCCTGTGGCCGCGCATTTGCAGCCGCAAACTCGCGAATGAGACTGTCACTGCGATTCATCGTTCCGCTGGCGATTGCCCTCGCGGCGCTGGCGTACGGCGTGATTCCGCTCGTCGATCGGCTGACCCTGAAATGGTTCACCAGAGACCTAGAGCTCAGGTCGAGCCTCATTGCCAACGCCAGCGACGGGCCTCTCGGAGCTTTCGTCGCGTCGGGTAATCCCGGAGCGGTGCAACAGTATTTCGCTCGCATCGTTCGGGATGAGCGGCTGTATGGAATCGGGTTATGCCCGAGCCCGACGTCGCGCATAATCGCCAGCGCGCAGTTTCCACCCGAGATACGGTGCGATCGTTTCGCTCCGGATTCGGCGCTATCCGACGAAATTCTGAAAACGAACGCCGGGCCTCTCCTCGTTACGGTCAGATCCCTCGAGACCGCTATTGGTCCAGACGCGCGGCTCATCCTGCTGCACGACATGAGCTTCATAACGAGGCGCAGCGACGAGACGCGGCGATACCTCTTCTATCTGTTTGCAGGTCTCGCCGCGGTTGTATCCATCATTACGGTCGTCATCGCCCAGCTCAGCTGGAGAGGTTGGATCTCCGGACTTCGCGCAATTCTGAGAGGCGATGAGTCACGTGGACTGCTGACGACGGGTCCGGCAGAGCTGCAGCCAATTGCGAACGATTTGCGCGCCCTCATTCGCGACCTCGAGGCCGAGCATCGATTCCGGGACGAAGAGCAGCTCGCCTGGAGCGCCGACACTCTGCGTGAGATTCTTCATCGCGAGCTGCGAGGGCAGCAGGTGATCATCCTGTCCAATCGCGAGCCCTACATCCACGTGAGGCAGGACGGCCACATCGCGGTCCAGCGACCCGCGAGCGGACTGGTAACAGCTGTAGAGCCCATCATGCGTGCGTGTTCGGGCACGTGGGTAGCGCACGGGAGCGGATCGGCGGACAAAGAGGTTGTCGACAATCACGATCGCCTCGGCGTGCCCGCCGACGATCCCGCCTACTGGCTGCGTCGGGTATGGCTTTCACGCGAAGAGGAAGCCGGGTACTACTACGGATTCGCGAACGAAGGGCTCTGGCCGCTGTGTCACATTGCACACGTGCGGCCGACATTCCGGGCGACGGATTGGGAGCAGTACAGGAACGTGAACAGGAAGTTCGCGGAGGCGGCAGTTGCGGAGAGCAAAGGCAGCGATCCCATCGTTCTCATCCAGGACTATCATTTTGCCCTCGTCCCGAGGATGATCCGCGAAGTACTTCCTGCCGCGACAATCATAACGTTCTGGCATATTCCGTGGCCAAATCCGGAAGCGTTCGGCATCTGCCCGTGGCGGGAGCAGCTACTCGACGGTTTGCTGGGCAGCAGTATTCTCGGGTTTCACACCCAGTTCCACTGCAACAATTTCGTTGACACTGTCGACCGGCTTGTCGAAGCACGCGTCGATCGCGAAACCTTTACCGTGTCGCACCGGGAGCAGACCACGGCAATCAAGCGGTATCCGATATCGATCGAGTGGCCGCCGGACAAAGAGCTCATCGAGAAGCCCGTCGAGGTCTGCCGCGAGGAGGTGAGGCACCGCCACGGTCTTCCGCGCGATCACAGAATTGGCGTTGGGGTCGATCGACTCGACTACACAAAAGGCATCGAAGAGCGATTCCGCGCAGTAGAACGGCTTCTCGAGCTGAATCCCGACTGGATTGGCCGGTTCACCTTTGTTCAGATCGCCGCGCCAACGCGCGCGAGTATCGAAGATTATCAAGCCTACGAGCAGAGAGTTCGCTCGCTTGTAACGCGAATCAATACGCGATTCGACGGCGCCGTGCATCCGGCGATAATCCTATTGGTTCAGCACCACGAGCCGGCGGAGGTTTACACCTATTACAGGGCTGCCGACCTCTGTTTCGTCAGCAGCCTGCACGACGGGATGAATCTCGTGGCGAAGGAATTCGTCGCCGCGCGTGACGACGAGCTCGGCGTTCTGCTACTGAGTCAGTTCACTGGCGCCGCACGCGAGCTTCCTGAGGCGCTGATTGTGAATCCGTATAACGTCGAGCAGTGTGCATCGGCACTGAATACGGCTCTGACGATGCCAAAGCCGTGGCAGCGCACGAGAATGCAGCTGATGCGCTCACTGATCCGTGAGTTCAATGTCTATCGATGGGCGGGAAGAATGCTGATCGACGCAGCAGCGCTTCGCCGCCGCGGCCGCGTCCTCGGGAGCACTCCCGACGCAGCTGGCGCAGCTCACGGCGATGATTCACTCTCCCTGCGTAGCGCGAGTGGATCGTCGCCCTGACGCGCGACGCTCCGGCGAGCGTGTCGGAAAACCGCCGCCGGCCAGCATGGAGTGGGCCTGGTTCTTCGATATCGATGGCACCCTTGTGGAGATTGCCTCTCTGCCATCAGGAATCATCGTGCACGATGAGCTGTTGCGTGCGATCGCGCGGCTTCACGTACTCGCCGGAGGGGCGGTATCGCTGATCACGGGCCGAGCCATCAGTGATGTCGACCGGATCTTTGATCTGCCGGAGATTTCCATTGCCGGACAACATGGGCTGGAGCTTCGAGTTGCGGGCGGAGACATCACATTGCATGCTGTTGCCGAAGAGGCGCTTCGCCCCCTGCGTGATGAGCTCGGCAGCGCAATAGCAGGATATCCCGGACTGGTGGTGGAATTCAAAGGGATGTCAATTGCGCTCCACTATCGAATGGCTCCCGCGCTTGCGGCCTATTCTCACAGGCTTCTGCGCGGGCTCGGGGCGAAATACGCTCCGGATTTCGTAATCCAGAAAGGAAAGCGCGTTGTGGAGCTAAAGCCCGCCGGTGCAGACAAGGGAGAGGTAATCAGGAGACTCATGCTGACGGAACCCTTTGCGGGACGCACTCCCGTGTTTATCGGCGACGATCTTACCGACGAGGTGGGGTTTGCCATCGTAAATGAACTGTCGGGTTACTCGATCAAGGTTGGGCCAGGACCAACATGCGCTCGCTTCAGGCTGAGAACGGTGACGCAGGTGAGGCAGTGGTTGGCTGAAGGGATGAAACGTGGAGAACCATTCCGGTATCCAGATACGGGGAAGCAATGACCCTCCGGGATCTGGCGTTGCTTGGCAATGGCAACATTGGCGCTCTGGTGGACGGCCGTGGCCGCATTGGGTGGTGTTGTTTTCCGCGGTTTGATGGAGATCCCGCTTTTTGCTCGCTTCTCCGCAGCGACCGCACAGGCAGCGCTGACTTCGGGCATTTCTCCATCGAAGTCGAGAACGCTCAGCGAACGGAGCAGGAATACGTTCGGAACACTCCCGTCCTCTGCACGCGCGTGTTCGATGCGACCGGCGGATCGGTGGAGATCACCGACTTTGCGCCGCGGTACAGGCAGTACGGCCGCGTGTTCGCGCCCATGATGCTGATCCGTCAGCTGAGGCCGCTTTCGGGAAACCCGCGTATCCGAGTTCTGTTGCGGCCGGCGAGCAGTTACGGGCGCGCGCCCATGACGTTGAAACGCGGGAGCAATCACGTCGCTTATGCCGGCGACGGCGTAACGCTTCGTCTCACGAGCAACGTTCCGACGACCGCAATCGTCGAGGAAACGGCATTCTTTCTGGATGGGCCGGCAAGCCTGATGCTGGGGCCCGACGAGACGGTCAATGAGAGCGTCGTCGAGCTTGGGCGTCACATGCTCGAGGAGACAATCGCGTACTGGCGCGAATGGGTGCGCGCTCTGGCTATTCCGTTCGAGTGGCAGGACGCGGTCATCCGCGCGGCGATCGCGCTCAAGCTCAATGTTTTCGAGGATACCGGTGCGATCATCGCCGCCATGACGACCTCGGTGCCTGAGGCTCCACGCACCGGGCGTAACTGGGATTACAGATACTGCTGGCTTCGCGACGCATACTTTGTCGTCAATGCTCTGAACCGGCTCGGCGCAACACGAATAATGGAGCGGTACCTCGCGTTCACGCTGAACATTATCGCCGGCGTGAGTGACCGCCGACTCAAGCCGCTCTACACACTCACCGGCGGTCCGGTGCCGGACGAAGTGGAGCTCGAGTCGCTCGACGGTTATCTGGGCATGGGTCCGGTGCGGGTTGGAAACCAGGCGTACCACCAGATTCAACACGACGTTTACGGGTCGGCAATTCTTGCCGCACCACACGTTTTCTTCGACGAGCGTCTGGAAAAGAGGGGCGACGCCGAGCTTTTCTCGCGCCTCGAAGTGCTCGGCGAGAGTGCAGCTGAGCTTTTCGATAAACCCGACGCGGGTATCTGGGAGCTGAGAGGTGTCCGGCGCGTTCACACGTTTTCCAGCGTGATGTGCTGGGCTGGGTGCGACCGACTGGCGCGCATAGCCACGCACGTCGGACTCGGTTCTCGCGCGGACCACTGGCGGTCGACCGCGGATCGGATGCGCGAGACGATTCTCGAGCGGGCCTGGAGCTCCGAACGCAACTCCTTCACCGGAACGCTGGACGGCGGTTCGCTGGACGCCAGTCTGCTGCGGCTCAATGACGTCGGGTTCATCGCTGCGGACGATCCACGATTCCTCGGGACGATCTCGGCGATCGAGACCAGTCTGCGACGCGGGACCTTTATTTACCGCTATGCGGAGGAGGACGATTTCGGAGCTCCGCAGACTGCTTTTCTCGTCTGCACCTTCTGGTACATCAACGCGCTTGCGGCCACCGGCAGGAAGAGCGAAGCTCGTGAGCTGTTCGAGAATATTCTCGCCTGCCGAAATGCGCACGGTCTGCTCGCGGAGGACATCGATCCGATGAATCTCGAGCAATGGGGGAACTTCGTGCAGACTTACAGCATGGTTGGGATCATCGATTCAGCGGCGCGGCTGTCGAAGCGATGGGAGGATGTGTATTAGCCTGCGTGCTCTATGAGTCTCCCTCAGAAGTTGCTACACGGTCGGAATCGCGAAGGTGAATGACGATCCCTCGCCCGGCTTGCTCTCGACATGGATCTTTCCACCGTGTGCCTCGACGATTCCTCGAACAATCGACAAGCCCAGGCCGGTTCCCAGACTCGCACCGTCGTGTGCCTGCCAGAAAGGCTCGAAGAGGCGCGGAAGATCTTCGGCCGCGATTCCCGGGCCCGTGTCCTTTACCTCGAACATCACGCGCCGGGCGCTATCGGGTTTTGCGGAGACATCGACTCGACCACCCTCGGGCGTGAACTTCAACGCATTGCCGACAAGGTTTGAGAAAACCTGCAGCAGACGATCGCGATCCGCCGACAGCGGCTCGATCGCGCTATCCACGTCCCAGGTGAGCTTGACGTTTTTGGCGCGTGCCTGCGGATCGAGAAGCTCGGAGGCTTCCGCGAATATTGCATCAGGCGTGACGAGCGCACGGTTGATTGGCAGCGAGTGGCCCGACTGGACTCGCGCGGCGTCAAGCAGATCGTGAATCAATCGGTTCATCCGTTCGACGGTGCGCGATATGATCGCAAAATGGCGTCGGCGGTCGTGTTCCTGCAAAGGAGTGGTTGCCAACAGATCGGCGACCATGCCGATCGTCTGCAGAGGGTTCTTGAGATCGTGCGAGACGACGCGGAGCATCTGATCGCGGTATCGCACGGCTTCTCCGGCTTCTGTGGCGGCGATGTTCAGGCGGCGGACGAGCGTCGCAACTACAGTCGCGACCGCGAGGGCAGACAAAGCGAGGAACAACACGACTACTGTTGCCAGACGCTCGTCGCTCATGACGCGCCTCCGGAGTGCTCCCTCCGCGCGAACGACAGCCGCATTGGCCCGGTCGGCGGCGACGAGCACTCCATCCACGCGCCGCTCCCCGTCCACGAGCGACTTAATGAGCTGCTCCCGTGACCGTCGCCCGGCTTCCGCTTCGCGCGGCTCGGCCAGCCACGCCTCCTTCCGCGCCTCGAGTTCTGCGACAGCTGAAGCCGCTTCCGAGCTGAGCTGTCCAGCGAGCACGCGCAGCCGCTGGGATGCCTGTTGATCCTTCTTCAAGCCCGTGCGAAAATCATCGAGAAACGCTTCGTCGCCTGTCAGCTCGAATCCGCGTATTGCGGCCAGCTCTGACGCAAAGGCGTTCTGAACCTCAAGCAAGGCGGTGCGTGCGGGGAGTGCGACGTCAGCGACTCGCTCGCGCAGGTGCTGGGTTCGCTCGCGCAGCCAGAGAGGGACGATGACGAGAGCAAAGAGAAGCACTCCGGTAGCGACGATCATGTGACTCATCCACCGCCGCGCGGGTTCGCGGCGGTCGCCGCGTTGGGTGATCGGCGCTTCTTCTTTCGAGTGCGTCACGTTGCCCGCATCGCCTCCTCCTGCAGGACCGCTGCTTATACCCCGAATAGCCAGGATTGTGTCTCTCGGGCGATGTTGCGTTTGCGCGACGCCAGTTCCATGTTCGCGTGACCACGCGGAGGCGACGATGCGCTTTTCACAAACGAATCCCAGGCTGAACCGCTATCCGTTTGACGGTCGTGCGCCGCTGGCTATTCCCATTGCTGCGATGAGCTCTCGTTACAGTTACAAATAATCAGGGGAAGAAGGCATCCATGATACTCATGACGAAATTCCGCAGCGTGGGTGCCGCGCTGCTGGTGTTGTCCGCATTCGGCGCGCGAACGGGTTCAACGCAAACGCGCACGATCGCGCCCGTACTCGCTTTCCCTGAGCCGGGCCTTGACGATCCCGCAGCCTATCAGGGATACCAGACGCGGTTTTTTCGAGACGCGCTAGGAAACGTCATCCAGATATACCTCGACACCAAGAGTGGACGCGTCGTCAATCTTCTTGCCGACGCGGCCAACGAGAGTGTTGGCTTC
Source organism: Gemmatimonadaceae bacterium (assembly GCA_035633115.1). Taxonomy (NCBI): domain Bacteria; kingdom Pseudomonadati; phylum Gemmatimonadota; class Gemmatimonadia; order Gemmatimonadales; family Gemmatimonadaceae; species Gemmatimonadaceae bacterium. The sequence goes on from DASQFN010000103.1 coordinate 160,015, forward strand.
ACGGTCCGTGATGCAGGAGGCAAGCCGATTCGGCTCGAGTTCGCGTCGCAGACGGCCGCAATTTCAACGTCGCCGCACTGGACCGCGGAACAGCCCGGCAGACACCGCACAATCGAGTACACACTCGTTGCCAACGCACCGAGAGTCGACATCGGCTGGATCCTCCTCGGCTCAATGCGCGTCGAACGCGATCTCCAGTACTCTGGCCGGCATCTCGAGCCGTACTCGACGCCAACATTCCGTCTGCCGGAGCAGGAAGAGCTGATCGAGAATCTTGAGCAGCTTCCGGCGGCCGAGCGCGATCGGCAATTGCGGATGCTGCGCGCAAGAGACGTTTCGATGCCTCGCGCACGGCTCAACCCGGTGATCGTTGCGCGCGGCGCGACCATGCGGGCAGGCCCGGGTGCCAGGGTGTCGCAGACCGCGCTCGACGGCCAGACTCGTCTCGAGCTCGATCTGTCCATCGATCCGGCAAATGCGACAATCACTGTCGCGGGGCCGGTCGTGTCGATCCGTGCAACACGCGGAGCGCCGATCCGATTCACGGTTCAGGTGTCGACGGATGCGCCGTCACTAACGCCCCTATCGCGAACGGAGATATTCAACGCCGAGTTTCTCCGCTTTCTCGCGAACGCGCGCGCCGAATCTCGTCGTGCATCAGGGGCAGGGTCATCTGCGTCAGGACCCGTAGCCCGCTACCGGCGCCTCGAACGCGAGGCACTCATGGTCGAGACGCTCAGCTCCAGAGAGAAGCTGATGGCCGGGCTTCCGAACTACGCGACGTATTTCGGACGCGACATGATGATGACCTCGCTGATGATGGAAGCCATCTGGTCGAACGCCATGTTCGAGCACGTCATCGCCAGTGTGCTGCGGAAGCTCGGCCCCGGCGGGGACGTGAGTCACGAGGAGGCACTGGGCGGGTAATGTCCGATTTTGAGGGACACTACCCCAGCGTGGCGGAGCTTTGAAATGGTATTTGTTCGGTTTATACTTCAAGGCTGCACGTCTCACATCGGGATTTTGCGGCGCTATCGTCTAGGGGACTAGGACGGGGCCCTCTCAAGGCCCAAACACGGGTTCGAATCCCGTTAGCGCTACTGGACGATTGGGGGCTGTTCTTGCGGTTGTTCTTGCACTTTCTCCGCAGCTCGCAGTCCGCAGTCCGAAGTGGTTGTTGGCCCCATCGTCTATCGGTTAGGACGGCACCCTTTCACGGTGCAGAGAGGGGTTCGATTCCCCTTGGGGCTATGGTTTTGTGGTGACGGCGCGCAGTGAATGTGCGCGCAGAATGAGGGGCCGTAGCTCAGTTTGGTTAGAGCACTCGACTGTCACTCGAGAGGTCGCGGGTTCGAGCCCCGTCGGCCCCGTATACATACGCAGATCCGCAGTTCGCAGTTCGCAGTTGTTGTGCCCTGGTGGTGAAATTGGTAGACACGCCATCTTGAGGGGGTGGTGCCGAAAGGCGTAGCGGTTCGAGTCCGCTCCAGGGCATTGGCAAAGTACGCGCTTCATCAGCCACCGTAGCTCAGGGGTAGAGCTCTCGATTCGTAATCGAGTGGTCGTCGGTTCAAATCCGACCGGTGGCTCTCTCCCCTATCTAAGCCACCCTTTTTTCTCCGGCTCCCGCTGCAGCTCTTCGAGCTCGCCTTCCCGCGCCGTAAGCTCCTTCTGCAGACGCTCGTTTTCCTCCTGCAAGTCGTCCAGGAATCTGCCGCGCAGCTTCGCTTTCTCGAACGCCTCGAGTGACGTGCGCCTCAGCTCGATGTAACCCTGCGCGAGCTTCGGCAGCGCGCGTCGCGCGAACGTCAGGAATTCAGCCTGATATTCGGAGCAGGTTTCGCATTCCGCCGGGTCATGCTCGATCAGAGGAGAGAGTGAATCGAGCTCAAGAGCCTGCTGGGCGAGGGCTTCAAGGTCGCCGTCCATGGCCATTGTCGTAATATGTACGACCCGACCGTCATCGCGGGAGTAGTGATGCGGGCGAGAGGCTCTCACTCCGCACCGCCGTTGCTTCCGCGATCGTGATCGCCGCGGTGGCACTGATCACAACCGCTCGAAGCTCGCGGGCTCCGCCGGCTACTTGATGGGGCGCACGCCGCGGCTACATTGACAAGGTTGCGTCATTCGCGGGCGTAATTCAGTTGGTAGAATGCCAGCTTCCCAAGCTGGACGTCGCCGGTTCGAGTCCGGTCGCCCGCTCTCGTGATCATCCTTTGCTCGAATCACGGCCAACCGTCGTGACGGACGTCACTGCGCCTGCCGAGATCGAGATTCCGTCGGCGCCACCGGTAGCGCCCGCACAAGCCACGCGGCGGTACGACCGATCCATCGTTGAGGGCCCGCTGCGCTCCGCGGTATGGAAAATCGCCTGGCCGTCCATGCTCACGAACATCATCGGCGGCGTTCAGGGCATCGTTGATCAGGTACTGGTCGGCCACCTGGTTGGATTCACTGGCAACGCCGCCATCGGTGTGGCATCGCAGATCTTCATTGTCGTTATCGTCTTCCTCATGTCGCTTTTCACCGGCATGAGCGTGCTCGTCGCGCGCTTTGCTGGGGCGGGAGACGAGGACAAAGTCGATCGCGTGGTCTATCAGGCCTTCATCACGGCGATCGGCATTGCGGTGCTGATCATGGCGCCAATTGGCTATTTCCTCGCGCCGTCGCTTCTCGATTTCGTCAACGCTGCGCCGGCAGTGAAGGCGGAAGCGCTGCCGTTCCTGCGCATCATGCTCATGTTCTCGAGCGGCATGCTCGTCTTTTTCATGCTCGGCGGCGCGCTTCGGTCAGCCGGGGACGCGCGAACGCCGATGGTCCTTGGCATTGCTCTCACCGTTTTGAACATCGTGTTCAACGTGATCCTGATTAGCGGCCTCGGTCCGATTCCGGCCTTCCGCACCGCGGGCGCCGCGATGGGAACCTGCCTCGCGTCCGGACTCCTGGCGATCTACTCCCTAGTGAAACTGATCAAGGGCGGCTGGGTCGTTTCGTTTCCCAGGAGAGGGAGCGGCGCGCTGGCGCCGGATTGGACGATCATCAGGTCACTCTTCCGGTTCGGCCTGCCAACCGGCTTTCAGGGAATCGCGATGAACGTGGGCGGTGTCCTCATGCTTGCGTTCATCGGATCAGTCGCGCAGAGCGCCGCCGCGCAGGCTGCATTCTCGGTGTCGTATTCTCAGCTGTTCTCACTGATCACCTGGACTTCCGTCGGACTCATGGGAGCCGCAGCCGCTGTTGCCGGGCAGAACCTCGGCGCAGGCAAGCCCGATCGCGCAGAAGAGGCCGTACACGTTGCGGCGCGCATCGGAGTCGTCGGAGCAGCGTTCGTCGGAACCTTCTTTCTCTTCTTCCCGCGACAGCTGCTTGCGGTTTTCGGCATGAACGAGCCCGCGGTAGTCGAGATCGGTACACAGCTTCTGCGCGTCCTCAGCGTGTCCGGCCTGTTCATCGCCGTCGCGATTACGTACACGGGGGGATTGCAAGGGACAGGGGACACGAAGAGTCCGCTCTATATCTCGATCGTTTCCCAGATCGTCGTACCCCTCGGCATCTGCTTCGTGATCCAGCAGACCGGGACCCTCCAGCCCCTTCATATCTGGATTGCAATTCTGATCGGCCACGCGACACGGTGCCTGCTGAGCGTTCTGCGGTTCAACCAGGGTAAATGGCGCGGCATCGCGGTGGACATTGCGCCGCGGACAGAGCAGGCGCCACGCGCATAATTCTTCTTGCGTAGGGCGCGTCCGGGCATTTCCTTTCACCGGGCATCCTGCAGTCTTCGCCGCGGCCGATTCCAGTCGGCCGCCTGTGCATAAGTGCCCAGCCCGGCAGGTTGGGCATTTCTTGTACGCTGGCTCTTCCGCACCGCTTTCAAGGACAATTGATGCGTCGCCTGGTCCGTTCGCTGCTCATTCTCGGTCTGGCAGCTCCACTAAGTACGCTCGCCTCTCAGTCGGTTGCCGCGAGCACCGACGGGAGTCTCGGTGGAACGCGAGAGGTTGGATTGCTCGTCGTGGGCCGCGTTCTCTCCACCGAGTACAGCGTGAGTGACGGCCGCTCGGCTATCGGCGGTGCGGCCTCCTTCGCGAGCCACATCAATCGGTTCCTCGCCGTACAGGGAGCGTTGGGTGTCGCTTACAGCAGTCAGGAAGCGACCTACTACAAGCCGCCACTCTTCGCTTTCACCCCGATACTTTCACTCATTCTTCAGATGTCCACCGCCAACGATTTCCAGCCTTACGCGCTGGTCGGGGCGGGCTACGAGTTCATCAGGTACACGCATTCCCGCTGCGATTGTGAGCAGAGCAGGAGTCTCGGAATTGGAAACATTGGCGGCGGGATTCGGAAGATGATCCGCGGCCGGCAGGCCTTCAAAATCGAGGCGTCCAGTCAGATCGGATCGGGAGGTCCCGCGTTCAGCATCGGAATGGGTGCATCGTTCTTCGTGGGCGGATCTCCGGGCCTCGTCCGGAAAACCGACCCTCGTCCGCCGACCGTCATCCGTCCCGACCCCCAGGTCATTCCTCCGCAGCGCACAACACCGGTGCAGACTACGCCCAGGCCACAGCCGGCGCCTCCGCCGGCGGCAAGGGTAATTCCTCCCGCTGCTCCGCCCGCCGCGCCCGTCGCGCCCGCGCGCAATCTCGCCGGCACGGTCCTCCTCACAATCGACGGCACTCAGGTCGACTTCAACAGACCGGCGTGGCGGACTGACGCTGAGCCGCTCCTCGACGGACTCGCGGTGGATCTCGTCTCTGACGAAGGCGAGAGAATCAAGATCAACATCGAGGCGCACACCGACAACATCGGCTCGCAGGCAGGTAACGTCACGCTCGGTCTCGACCGCGCGAAGGCGGTGCGCGAATTCCTGATCAACCAGGGCATAAACGCCGACCGAATTACCGTCTCGAGCCTCGGCGGCAGCGTTCCGGTCGCCGCGAACAATACAGCACTCGGCAGACAGCGAAACCGTCGCATCGTAATCCGGAGAACCAACTAGATGCGCGCGGCGTTCCAAACGACAATGAGGCAGCTGGGAATGAAGAATAGTGTTTTGTTCGCGTTCGCCTTTTCAGCAACGTCGCTGGCGATTGCGGGCTGCGCCGAGCTGACGGGGCCGGAGTCGCCGGAGACGCCGATCAACGTGACGGCGACGGTGCTGGCCGGCGGCACGTCGGTACGCATCGACTGGCAGCCAAGTCCGCAAAGCGACGGCGTCATCAGCTATAACGTCCTTCGAAACGGGACGAAAGTCGGTGAAACGACGGGGACGACTTTCACGGATACCGGCCTCGCTGAAGTGGCGACGTACGAGTACTCGGTGTCGGCGAACTGCACGTCGGGTGAATTGTCCGAGCCATCGCCGGTAACCGCTGCCTCGACTGTCACGACACTCGATCTTACGCCGCCCCGGGTGATCAACAACCAGCCTCCAAACAATTTCAACGGCGTTTCCCCAGGGGCGACTGCAACGGCAACGTTCAGTGAACCGATGGATCCCGCGACGATCAATACCACGACCTTCACATTGCGGGTTACCGGAACGGGCGCAGCGATTCCGGGGACGGTTACATACAACGCCACAACGCGGCTTGCGGAGTTCAAGCCGGCAAGCCCAATGCCGAGCTCGACCAACGTTACAGCGACTGTTACGACCGGGGCCAAGGACGCTCGCGGCAACGGCCTCACGGCGAATTTCATCTGGGCGTTCACCATCGCGGACGTAGCAGCGCCGACGGTGATCGCCACGACTCCGACGAATGGCGCCGCAGGCGTCTCGCCAACTGCGCCAAACATCACCGTCACGTTCAGTGAGCCGATGGATCCCAACACCATCAACTCGGGCTCGTTCACGCTCCGTGTGACGGGCGGAGCGGATGTGCCGGGTACGGTTGTCTACAATCCGGCAACGCGAGTCGCGACGTTCACGCCGAACGCGCCGCTTACGTCAGGAACGAGCTACACGGCTACAGTCGCTGCAACCGTGCGGGACGTGGCGGGCAATTCACTTGGAACTGCCGTTCAGTTCTCATTCACGACCGGCGATATCGATGCTCCACGTTTGGTCCAGACTGCGCCCGCCAACCTGGCGACCGGGGTGGCGACCAATGCCGTTGTTACTGCGCGGTTCAGCGAACCGATGGACGTGAATACGATCAACACGACGACGTTCACGCTCAGGGTGTCCGGGACGAACGCGCCGGTGGCGGGTAGTGTTGGATACAATGCCGCCACGAACACAGCAACGTTCACTCCGACTGCCCCTCTGTCGCCGAGCACGGGCTACATCGCAGCGGTCACAACGGGGGCAAGGGACGTAGCGGGCAATGCGCTTGCGCCCAGCGTGGTCCCAAACCCGTGGACGTTCACGACTACGGACAACGTTCCGCCGACCGTGACCGCTGTGTCTCCGACAAACGGCGCGACCGGTGTCGCCACGAATACAGCGGTAAACATCACCTTCAGCGAGGCGATGGACGCAAATACCATCAACGGAGCGACAATCACGCTGAGGAACCCGAGCACGAGCGCGCTGGTTGCCGGGGTTGTTACCACCGTTGGCACTACCGGGGCGAGGTTTACCCCGAGCGTGGCCCTCGCTGCGGGGACGACTTACAGCCTCACGGTAACGACGGGGGTGAGTGACGTCGCAGGTAACGCGATGGCTGCGCCGTTCACGTCAGGCTTCACGACGGCACCAGCGATTGACAATACAGCACCGACAGTCACGGGCGTATCGCCGGCCAATGGCGCGACGGGTGTCGCCACGAATACAGTGGTGAATATCACCTTCAGCGAAGCGATGGATGCAGGCACCATCACCGGAGCTACAATCTCGCTGAGGAACACGGCAACGAGCGCAGCTGTGGCCGGGGCTGTGAGTCTGATCGGGACGAATGTGGCGAGGTTTACCCCGAACGTGGCGCTCGCTGCGGGGACGGGCTACACCGTTACGGCGACAACCGGAGTGAGGGACGTCGCAGGCAACGCGATGGCTTCGCAGTTCACGTCTACTTTCACCACGGTGGCGGCACCTGATAACACGGCTCCAACGGTCATTTCTGTGTCGCCGGCAAGCGGCGCGAATGCGCCGCCGAATACAAAGGTGTACGTCACGTTCAGTGAGCCGATGGACGCCACCACGATCACCGGCACGACCTTCACTCTCAGGGTTACGTCGCCGTCGGCGGCCGTCGCCGGGACGGTGAGTTATAACGCTGGAATGAACATGGCGATCTTCACGCCGACATCGCCGCTGGCCGCCAGCACCGGCTACACGGTCACGGTGACGACGGCTGTCGAGGACGTTGCCGGCAACCCGCTGGCGTCGCAGTTCACCTCGACCTTCACGACGACCGCCGGTGCCGATGCGACGGCTCCGACGGTGACTGCTGTCACACCCGCGAACCTGTCAACCGGTCAAACCGTGAACTCGCATGTCCAGATTACGTTCAGCGAGGGAATGGATCCGACGACGATCACGGGGACGACGTTCACCGTGAGAGTCACCGCGACGAGCGCTCTTGTGACTGGAACCGTCAGCTACACCCCCGCCAGCAATGTTGCGACCTTTACGCCAACGGGAGGTCTGACGCCGAACACGAACTACACGGTCACTGTAACGACCGGAGTGAGAGATCTGGCGCAGAACGCGATGGCGGCACAATTCACGTCGACGTTCACGACGGCACCATAGACTGTCTGCAGCAGACAGCACAACGGCCGCGCATCGAGTGATGCGCGGCCGTTTGCACATATATTCTCCACGATGACTGCACTCGGTGCCGCCCTCGCCCTGCTCGTCGGTCTCGTCCTTGGTCTCCTCGGCGGCGGCGGCTCGGTGCTCACCGTGCCAATCCTTGTGTACGTGCTGCACGTTCCAGTGAAGCCGGCGATTGCCATGAGTCTCCTCGTTGTCGGTCTCGTGGCGATGATCGGATTCCTGTCGCACCTGCGGCAACGCACTGTCGCAACCCGAGTAGCGCTCATCTTCGGGCCGTTTGCGGTGATCGCCGCGTATCTCGGTGCGCGGCTGGCGCAGCATGTGTCGTCTCAGCTTCAGCTGATACTCTTCGCGCTCATCGGGTTGGTGGCCTCGGTGCTGATGCTGCGCGGCGGACTGAAGCGAGGCTGGGCGGAGGCCTTGCCGTACGAGCTTAGCTCCGACGCGCGCACGACCACCTTCCTTGCACTCGAGGGGCTCGCCGTCGGGTTCCTGACAGGCCTCATTGGAATTGGCGGTGGCTTTCTTATCGTCCCGGCGCTCGTGCTGGTGGCGAAGCTGCCCATGCGCCTCGCAATCGGGACTTCGCTGCTCGTCATCATGATGAATGCGCTGAGCGGGTTCGCCGGCTACCTGGGCCACGTCACGATCGACTGGAGTCTCGTTGGCTGGTTTACTTCAGTGGCGGCGGTCGGCAGCATCATCGGGACTCTCCTCAGCAAGCGAGTCCCTCAGCAGGGCCTGAGGCATGTGTTCGGTTATCTGCTCATGGCGGTCTCGATCTACGTGCTATACCGGCGCTGAGCCGCGGACTCAGCCGCGATTGATCAGCGAATAGTTCAGAAAGTCGACGTTCGGCGGCGTGTGTCCGGCCCGCCGCAGCGCGGCAATGATCTGCGCACGCGTGTGCGTTCCGTGATTCGCGACGTGCATAAGAAGCTTCCACAAGGGAAGCGAGTCTGACCGCCCCGTTGGGAGAGTCCACGTCCAGATGTCCCGAAGCTTGTCGTCGTTCAGGCCATTGACGCATTCGGTCGCCTGCGTGTCGATGCTCGCCCACCGCTCGCGTGCCTTGCCCACAGTGTCGATCGACTCGCCCGTTACGTTCAGCTGCTGCGCTAGCGTGACCGTCAGCGAGCCGTCGAACCATGAAAGCCAGCGCAATTGGGCCGCCATGAGGTGTGCGAGATTGTCACGGATAGACCCGTGCCCGCTGCAACCGGGCTCGGTGTACTGTTCGGGCGTGAGCTGCTCGAGGGCGTCGAAAACCCGGGCTGTCGCCCAGGAGCTGTACGCGAAATAGGTTTTGATTAGCTCGAACACCGACAGTCCTCCTTCACAGTCAGCACCGTGACTTTGACTCTCTCCGGAGGAAGGAGTCACGGTGTGCAGTGAGCTTGCTGCACTTTCGCTGCCAGTTGTCGTGCTTGTGGGCGGCGGGTAGATTGCACGTTCCTCGCAGAGCATAGCGACGGGACGTGGCGCAGCCCGGTAGCGCACCTGAATGGGGTTCAGGGGGCCGCGGGTTCAAATCCCGCCGTCCCGACCTATCAACAAATTGATGGTGATGAAGAACCCCTCGGCCTGTGAGGCCGAGGGGTTTTTCAATCCGGCCTAGTCTTCGCTCTACTGCCGCGTGCCGTCGGCGATCAGGTTCCTCGTCGTCGGGGGCTTGGTGTCATAGTGAGAGACGACGGCTCCGACCAGCTTTCCGTCCCGGAGACGCCACGTAACGACCGTATGGACCTTGACGCCCTTTTGCAGCCGGCTGTCGAACGGCCCCGCTTGCGTTACCAGGCTGTCACCCGCCATCGACATCACGTGCATCGGAATCGGCGCGCCAGTCGGGAACGTGAACAACCAGCCCGCTGTGTCAGCCTTTGCATCGAGCACGTACGACGTCAGCGTGCTGTCGCCGGTCTCCGCAGACAGCACTCGCACATTCCATTTCCCCGCGATCTGGTCCAGCGAGATTGGCGCGGGTTCCACGGTTGCCGCCGGCGTCGCCGTGTCGGTCGCGGTCGCCGAATCCGCGGCGGTGTCCGTCTTCGCACAGCCGACGAGAAGAATCGCGCAACAGAGCAGATCGGAAGGACGCATGCTGACTCCTCTCAGAGGACGCTTCAATGATTATCCGGATCGACCGGCTAACGTATCAGTGACCCAATCCTTCGGCAAGATCGCATGCTCTCCTTCAGCTACTGCTTCGGCCGCGGGTTCAAATCCCGCCGTCCCTGCATCAGCCCCCGCCTTGCGGCGGGGAGTTTGTCGTGACGGCCTCCATCTGACCGAAAAAAAGGGGAGAGCTGCTTCGCTCTCCCCAATCATGACGCAATTTCCAGATCGCCTAACGCCAGGGATTCACGGTCTGGTCCCGGACCAGCAAGCTCGACACGACAGTCGCATGCGCTATCCTTGCCAAGCCGGCGGCAGTTCGCGCCTCGGCGCTGCCGTAATGGGCACGAGTCAGAGAATCATTCCGCGCCCCGAAGCTATCAAGGGTCCCCCAATTCTTGTAGGTCAGGACGAATGCGACGTTCCAGTCCGCTGGATCTTCGGTCGTGGTCTTTGTCGATACCGAGTAATTGGTGATCAAGCCTTTTCGCTTCTGCTCTTCCCAGATTGGGAGAGAGTGCTGTCGGACATCCTGCCAGAACATGTTGCCATGCCCCGGAGTGATGCGCAGAAGCGTGACGCGTGAAACTGTGCCAGGCGTCGTGTTCGGCGATCCTGCTTGCGCTCCGAGTACAGGGGCGCACAAAACCATACCCAGCACCATCGAGAGCGAGAATACTTTCCGCATTCACTTCTCCAAGTAAAGGTGAGGCTACGAAGGCCTCAAAAGTAGGAAGGCTGAAGTGATATCTCAACTCCCTTGCGTGAGCTCGGAGCCCGGAGCCGGAACCACCTTCAAGGTGAAGCCCCGGCCATCGCGTGCGCGCTTCGAGCATCGTCAGCGCGCGGTACGCGTCTCTGACTCTGACGTATTGCGTCACTGAATAGGAAGCGACCCCGAAGGTTCTCCGTCGCTTCCTTAGCAGTGGAGAACCAGCAGGCTAGACGGGCGAAGTCTCGGTCACTTCCACTCTCTCAGTTGCGGGATTCGGCCGCTCGCCCAGAAATTCGATCCATTGCGATTTAATCGCCGGATAGTGCTTCGCTGCTTCGACTGATTCGATAAAGCAGTCGACCGTTCCCTCGAACCATTTTTGCAGCTTCGCGTCGCGAAGCTTTCCCTCGTCCCCGAACGCCTCGTGTGCCTGCGCCAGCGAGAACATGTCGGGAAAGACGCGCGCGCCGAGATGCTCCAGAGGAATGCGGGATGACCACAACCCTCGGTTCCCGCCTGCCATCGACGGCGAAGCCGACATGAGCAACGCGTGCCGTCCCTTGATCGGCTGCGGCTTGTAGCGCAAAACCCAGTCGATGAGGTTCTTCAGGATTCCTGGTGTCGACGCGTTGTACTCGGGAGAGGAGATGATCAACCCGTCAGTGGAGATGAGCTTCGAGCGGACGCGATCTGCGCCCGCAGGAATGCCTTCGTTAGCCTCGACGTCTCCATTGTATGACGGGCAGTCGAAGTCGCTCATGCTTGCATGGACCACGGTACCGCCGGCGTTCTCGACGACTGACGCGGCGAGCGACGCCAGACGCTTGTTGAACGAGCCTTGTCGGAGAGATGCACCGAATATGGCCGTTGAACAACGAGTGGAAACGTGCACTTACCGCGCCGTGAGGTATTCACGGCAGCATCGGTTGCTGACCTGACCGTGCGACGTCATAATTGCGATTCAGATTTCGAGCAGGAGCGGAATGGCGGGTAAAGAAGTCAATCGGCGCGAGTTCGTCGCGAACACCGGTAAGCTTGGGCTGGGAGTCATGATCGTGCCGCGTCATGTGCTGGGCGGCATCGGATATCAGGCCCCGAGCGACACGCTGAACGTTGCAATCGTCGGGTTCGGCGGCCGGGGCGCCGAAGTCGCGCTTGGTTTTGCGCCAACCGAGAACGTCGTAGCCATCGCTGATGTCGACATGGCTTTCGCCGACAAGAACATGGGCGACAAGCTGCGCGACTCCAGTGGGAAACCGCGCGAAGGCCAGCAGCTGGCTGACGGTCTCAAGCTGCAGGAGCAGTTCGTGAAGGCGGCCCGTTATGCCGATTTCCGCGAGATGCTGGACAAGCAGAAGAACATCGACGCGGTCGTGGTTGCGACGCCGGACCATCTACACGCGGTGATCACCAAAGCCGCAATGGATGCCGGCAAGCACGTCTACGTGGAGAAGCCGCTCACCTATTCAGTGCACGAAGCGCGCGTCCTTGGCGGACTTGCGCGCGCGAATCCGAAAATCGTGACGCAGATGGGGAACCAGGGCCACTCGAGCGAGGGCGCTCGCCTGGTCAACGAATGGATTCAGGCGGGAATAATTGGCCCGGTGCGCGAAGTCCACGCGTGGACGAATCGCCCGGTTGTCTACTGGCCGCAGGGCGTTCCACGTCCGAGCGGCGGTCCGCCACCGCCTCCGGGCACAAGCCCCTTTGGGAACCCATGGAGCTTCCGCCATGTGAACGGTGTGCTCGCTTCAGCAATGGGGTCGTATCCTGTTCCCCCCGGACTCAGATGGGATCTCTACCTCGGCCCTGTCGCCGAGGATGTTCCATATCATCAGATCTATCACCCGTTCAACTGGCGCGGATGGGTCGGCTTCGGCGTCGGCGCCCTTGGCGATATGGGAGCGCATCTCATCGATCATCCTTACTGGGCGCTTGGTCTAAAGTACCCGATAAGCATCGAAGCGACATCGACGCAGTGGGGAGCGATGGCCATCCCGGGGGATCCCTCAGCTGCCGCCGGCTCGCCCGCGTCGCGAACGACGTACAGGCCCGTATCGTATCCGGTGGCCACTTCAGTGCACTATCAATTCCCCGCGTGCGGATCGCAGCCGCCGGTGAAGCTGAACTGGTATGACGGCGGGCTTTATCCGCCGCGACCAGATCTTCTGCCTGATGACGTCACTCTCAAGAGTGAAGGAGGCGTGATCTTCATCGGAGAGAAGGGAATCCTGATGCACGACACCTACGGCGCCAACCCCCGGCTGTTCCCCGTGTCACTCACGGAACAGGCAGCGCTCGTTCCGAAATCGTTCCCGCGTATCGAGGGGAGCCATATTCTGAACTTCGCGAAGGCGGCGAAGGGCCAGGGAAAATCAAGTTCCCCGCTGGAGTACGCAGCTCAGCTGACGGAGACGATGCTTCTTGGAATCGTTGCGCTGCGTACAGGCCAGGGCAGGAAGATCATGTACGATGGTGAGAACATGAAGGTCACGAACATCCCCGAGGCCAACCAATACCTGACGCGCGACTATCGCGCCGGCTGGTCAGTCTGAATCGTTCCGAGGAAAACAGAAATGACTTATTCGCGCCAGGCTCGCGCGGCGGTCGTATTTCCCGTGATTCTTTTCTTCGCGGCATGCACCGCGTCGCAGAGCGAAACCGTGCAGGCCGGTGACGCGGCGGCACCCGGAGGCCTGACCGCCGACCAGCGCGCCGCCGGATGGCGCTTGCTTGTCGATGGTAGCAACGTCGGTGCGTGGCGCGGCTACAAATCTCAAACGATGCCCGCCGGCTGGACCGCGGGCAACGGTACGCTGACGAAGTCGACCGTCACTGAAGACATCATCACGCGGGACAAATTCGGAGATTTCCAGCTGGCGTTCGACTGGATGATCTCGCCGGGAGGCAACGCAGGGCTTTTCTACCGCGGGACCGAGGAGTACGACCACATCTACTGGAGCGCGCCAGAGTATCAGCTGCTGGACGACTCGGGGCATGTCGATGGGAAGAATCGTCTTACCGCGGCAGGCGCAGCTTATGGTCTCTATCCGGCACCGGCCGGAATCCTCAAGCCGGCAAATCAGTGGAACTCGACCCTGCTCGTCGTTCAGGGCGGGCGCACTCAGCACTGGCTCAACGGCCAGAAGCTTCTCGAGTATGAGCTGGGAGGCGCCGACTGGGCAGCGAAGGTTAAGGCAAGCAAATTCAACGATTATCCGAACTACGGCAGGGCGACGAGTGGTCACATAGGGTTTCAGGGCGACCACGAGGGCACGCTTTCGCTGCGCAACATCAGGATTCGGGTGCTGCCGTAAACAAGGCGGTAGTAACGGCGTTCCGGGCCGGGTAACGCTGAGAGGAAGGAAAAGGCCGCCCGTTTGGGCGGCCTTTTCTGTTACTGCCAACTACGGATTACCTTTACCGTCCCTGTGGGAGACTGTACTTTTTCGCCCTCTCGATGGAGCGCTAACTGGCGGAGATGATGGAAAGTGTCAAGAATGCGCTCGAGTCGCGGTACTCGATCGAGCGCGAGCTTGGCCGCGGCGGGATGGCGACGGTGTATCTCGCTGAAGATTTCCGCCACGGCCGCCAGGTAGCCGTCAAGGTTCTGCACCCCGAGCTCGCCTCGGCACTCGGCTCGGACCGCTTTCTGCGCGAGATCAAGCTGGCCGCGCGACTGAATCATCCGCACATCCTGCCGCTCTTCGATTCCGGCGAGGCCGAGGGGTTCCTGTTCTACGTGATGCCCTACATCGAGGGGGAGTCGCTGCGGGACAAGCTCAACCGCGAAGGCCAGCTCACCCTCGAGGATGCCCTCGGCATCGGCAGAGCGGTTGCGGGAGCGCTCGATTACGCACACCGCAGGAACATCGTCCATCGCGACATCAAGCCCGAGAACATCATGCTGAACGAGGGCGCACCCATGGTGATGGATTTCGGAATCGCCAAAGCGGTGAGTGTCGCGGGCTCGGATACGCTGACGCAGGCCGGAATGATTGTCGGCACGCCCGCATATGTGAGCCCAGAGCAGGCCGCGGGCGAAATCGACATCGACGGCCGCAGCGATCAGTACAGCCTGGGCTGCGTTCTCTACGAGATGCTCACCGGCGACAAGCCATTCAGCGGTCCGACGACACAGGCGATTCTCACGAAGCGATTCACGGATCCTGTGCCGTCGCTGAGCGAAGCGCTCGAGGGCGTTCCGGATGAGATAGACGAGGCGCTTTCGAAGGCGATGGCAAAGGAAGCTGCCAGGCGCTACACGACCTCCGGAGAATTCGCGAAGGCTCTGGTGGTGAAGACCGTCACGACTCCCACTGCTGTGACTGTCCCCGAGGGAGTCCAGGTCGTGAAGTCGATGGCCGTCCTCCCTTTCACGAACATGAGCGCCGATCCGGAGAACGAGTACTTCACCGACGGAATGGCGGAAGAGATCATCAACGCTTTATCGAAGATCAAGTCGCTGAGCGTTGCGTCGCGTACCTCCTCGTTTGCCTTCAAGGGCAAGACGGAAGACATCCGCGAGATTGGCAAAGCACTCGAGGTCTCGGCCGTTCTCGAGGGCAGCGTCCGCAGGATGGGGAAAAAAATCCGCATCAGCGTTCAGCTCATCAACGTCGCGAACGGATACCAGCTGTGGTCGGAGCGTTATGACAGGGAGATCGAAGACGTCTTCGCGATTCAGGACGAGATAGCGCAGAACATCGTAAAGGCGTTGCGCGTGGTTCTGAGCGAGGACGAAAAGCGAGCCATCGAAAAGATGCCGACGGAGAACGTCGAGGCGTACGAGTACTATCTCCGCGGCCGCCAGTACTTCCATCAACATCGCCGCACCAGCATCGAAGCAGCCCGGCAGATGTTCACAAGGGCGATCGAGATCGACCCCGAGTATGCGCTCGCGCACTCGGGCATCGCCGACTGCTGCTCGATTCTTTATATGTACTTCGATGCCCGGGAGTCGAACCTGAAGCAGGCCGACAGTGCGAGCAGGAAAGCGCTCCAGCTCGACCCGCAGCTTGCGGAGGCCCATTCCGCGCGCGGCCTCGCGTTTTCGCTGAGCAAGCAGTACGACCTGGCCATGAAGGAATTCGAGACTGCGATGACGCTCGACCCGAAGCTGTACGAGGCGCCGTACTTCTACGGCCGCGCGCGTCTCGCACAGGGACAATGGTTCGAGGCGGCGCCGCTTTTCGAGAAAGCTGCGGCAATCCGTCCGGACGATTACCAGGCTCCGAGCTTCCTCGCGGCGGCGTACGCGGGACAGGGCCGCATCCACGAAGCGAGCAAGGCGTCGCACAAGGCTGTCGGCGTCATCGAGCGCTGGCTCGACTTGAACCCCGACGACGCCCGGGCGCTCAACCTCGGCGCGACGATCTGGTCAAACCTCGGCCAGCAGGAGAAGGCGCTGGAATGGGCGCGCAAATCTCTCGTCATCGACAAGGAAGATCCACAGCTGCTGTACAACGTCGCCTGTGTCTATGCCATTGAGGGAATGAAGGACGACGCGATCATGACGCTCGAGCGCGCGATCGACAAAGGATACGGCCACAAGGAGTGGATCGAGCACGACTCTGATTTGAATTCACTGCGAAGCGACAAGCGGTTTCAGGCGCTTCTCGAGCGAATGTAAAAGACCCGCTTCCCGTTGCGCGTACCTGCACAACCACCAACCACGGAGCTCCGATGCAGACTCGAATCATCTTGATGCTTGCAGTAACCGCTGTAACGACAACTGCCTGCAGCAAGCCAGCAGACACCACCGCGGACACCGGAATGGCTGCGCAGGGCGTCATTACACCCCCGGCCCATAGAGCTGCTGAAGAGGCTGCGATCAAGGAGGCGGACGCAGAATTCTTCACTGCCGTGAACGCCAGGAATGCGGCTGCGGCTGCCGAGACCTACTCCGATGACGCCGTCTACATGGAGGCGGGCTCACCCGCGATCACCGGCAAAGACGCGATCAGGAAACACCTCGAAAATCTCGTGAAGCTGCCCCAGCTCGCGATGTCGGGCGAAGCAATCGACATCAAGTTCTCGGATGACGGGACCGTTGCCTACGAGACGGGAAAGTATTCTCTAGGGTATGCTGACGCGAAAGGCAATCCGGTGAAGGATGAAGGCAAATACCTTATCGTCTGGCGAAAGTTCGACGGAACGTGGAAAACCGTTGCCGAGTCCAATAACTCGGACAAGGCTCCCGCCCAGTAACTCTCGAGAGAGAGCCGAGCGTGACGGTTTCCGCTCGGCTCTCCTCTACCACCCCAGTACAAGAGCGAAAATCAGAGGAGCGACGATCGTTGCATCGCTCTCGATCACGAATTTCGGCGTATCCACAGCCAGCTTTCCCCACGTGATCTTTTCGTTCGGCACGGCGCCTGAATACGATCCGTAGCTGGTCGTCGAATCGGAGATCTGGCAGAAATAGCCCCACACCGGAACGTTGTCGCGCTGCAGATCCTGGTGCAGCATCGGAACCACGCAGATCGGGAAATCCCCGGCGATTCCCCCGCCGATCTGGAAGAATCCAATCGATCCGTCAGTGGAAGCCCCGGTGTACCAGTCGGCGAGCTCCATCATGTATTCGATTCCGGTCCGCACCGTGTGCACCTTCTTCACATCGCCCGCGATGCAGTGCGCCGCGTACATGTTGCCGAGCGTCGAATCCTCCCATCCGGGAACGAACATGGGGAGGTTCCTTTCCGCCGCGGCTACCATCCAGGAGTCACTCGGATCGATCTGATAACTTCCTTCGAGCGAGCCGTTGCGAAGAATCCGGTACATGAATTCGTGCGGAAAATACCGCTCTCCAGCGCGATCGGCGCGCATCCACTCGTCGAGCACGACCTGCTCGATGCGCCGCATGGCCTCCATTTCAGGAATGCACGTGTCGGTGACGCGGTTCAGATGACGCGCGAGAAGCGAAGCCTCGTCTTCGGGCGTTAGATCGCGGTAGTTAGGCAGGCGCTCATAGTGGTCATGCGCGACGAGGTTGAAGATGTCCTCCTCGAGGTTCGCGCCGGTGCATGTTATCGCCTGAACCTTGTCCTGACGGATCATCTCGGCGAGCGAAATTCCGAGCTCGGCTGTGCTCATCGCGCCGGCAATCGTCATGAACATCTTGCCGCCGTCCTCCAGATGCGCGGAGTACGCGTCGGCGGCATCCACGAGGGTTGCGGCGTTGAAGTGACGGAACTGGTGCCTGATGAATTGCGATACTGCGCCGTCGGCCTTGCGCGCAGTCGACGTTCGCGGTTTGCGCGGCGCCTCGACGGTTCGGGCATGAGTGTGCGTCATGCAGATGATGTTAACGGCCGCCGTGCTCTCCAGTCAACGAGCGATCGAGTGGATATTTTGCGTGTGCCGATGCACAATTCCGCGGCGTTTCACTTCGCTTGACGAGAGGGGGCATGACCGCAACCGGAACGGAACGATCGCTCGTGACAATAGCCGACATCAGAGGTGCTGCCGAGGTGCTTTCGCCGGTTGCCGTGCGTACGCCTCTGCTGCGCGACGACGTTCTTGGTGAACGCCTCGGAGTCGAATTATGGCATAAAGCCGAGCCACTTCAGCTCAGCGGGTCGTTCAAATTCCGTGGGGCGTATTGCTTTGTCGCGAGTCTCGACGCGACTGTGAGGGCTCGTGGAGTGGTTGCGCCGTCTTCCGGCAATCACGGCCAGGGCGTTGCGATGGCCGCTCGCCTCTTCGGCATTCCGGCCGTGGTAGTCATGCCGACGACCGTGACCGCTGCAAAGCGGGCGGGAGCCGAGAGGCTCGGAGCGCGAATCGTGCTGGCCGGGACGACGACCCACGAGCGCGCGGACAAGGCTCGTGAAATCTCTGAAGCTGACGGCATGACACTCGTTCATCCATATGACGATCCGACGATCATCGCCGGACAGGGAACCGTGGGCCTCGAGATTGTCTCTGACTTGCCGGACGTCGAGACTGTCCTGGTGCCTGTGGGAGGAGGTGGATTGAGCGCCGGTGTGTCAACGGCTTTGAAGCTTCTGGCGCCCGGTGTGAGCGTGATAGCGGTCGAGCCTACAACCGCCGCAAAGCTCTGCCGCGCACGAGAAGCGGGACGTCCGGTTCGCCTGGAGAAGACAGGTGGCCTTGCCGACGGCCTGCAGGCATCGGAAATCGGCGCGCTGCCATTCATGCATCATCAGCTATACATCGATGACGCGGTAGCGGTCGACGAGTCCGCGCTGGCTGATGCCATGCGACATCTGCTCGATCGGATGAAGCTTGTTGTCGAGCCCAGCGGCGCTATCACGGTTGCTGCACTGATGACCGGCGCTGTGAAGCCGCGCGGGAAAACTGTGGCAGTGCTGAGTGGCGGAAACATCGAATGGGCTGGACTGCTGGAGCTGCTTGGCTGATCCGCCCGAGCTCCCTCACCCAGCCGGCAATCGTGACGTGGCGACGCCGCCGAGGGCTCCGAGGTCGCTGGTGCAATGCGGGCAGCGCGACGCTTCCGGGTCGATCGTCATACGGCAATAGACACAGGTCTTGGTGAGTGGACCGGACGACGGTGCCGTCTCTCGAACGAACGCCTTGCTGATACGCCAGACCACGAAGCCCACTATGAGGAAGTTCAGCAACACTGAAAGAAAGTCGCCGACGCCGAACTTCACCGCGCCAACGTCGAGCGTCGCCTTCTGCCAGGATCCCCCTGGAGTGAGCGCCGCGACGATCGGCATGACGAAATCGTCGACGACGGCAGTCACGACTTTACCGAACGCCGCACCCAGCACGACGGCAATCGCGAGAGCGAGAACGTTCTCCTTTAGAATGAAAGCCTTGAATTCCCTGAGCATTGGGGGCTCCAATTGTATTTTGCGTACACTAAGGTAGCAGTTTTGGGTTGCTGGTTGGTCTGGTTCGCAAGTGTCGATTCTTGCCCCGGGAGACTGCATAACGGGCGCTCCGAACGCGGTTGAATGACCCGGGAACAAACGTTAGACTGGGGGGAATTACCTCGCTCCTGAAAACGCTTGCCCGCCCCCGCGGTGAGCGCAGAATTCCTAACATCTCGAACTCCCGCTCACCCTGAGGATTCAGCAAGCCTTGGAATTTTTTCAGCGTCCCCGCAGACCCCGAGCTGATACTCTGCGCCAATCACGCGCCATGCGGTGGCGCGCGCCGTGACGGTGATTCGAGGACGGGCGCAGAGGCGCCGAATTGCTCTCCAGATTGCAGCGGGGCTCATCGCTTTCGGAATGGGTTGCGGGGAGGGCACGGCCCCTCCGGCTCCGGTGGCGACAGTCAGCATCGCGCCGGCCAAGGTCGACCTCGTTCCGGACGGAACTGAGATACTTCAGGCAATCCCGAAGGACGCAGGCGGCAGTACTCTCACCAATCGGATAAGCGAATGGTCGACGTCCGATCCTTCGATAGCCACGGTTGCCGCGGGGGTAGTGACCGGTGTTGCCATTGGAACCGCGACGATTACGGCGTCCGTCGAAGGTCACACCGCCTCCGCCGAAGTCACCGTCAAGGAAGGCGCCGTAGTATCGAGCGCGGGCGCATCGTTCAGCGTCCTCAACTCTACTGTCTCCCTCGAGATTCCCGCGGGCGCGCTCACGCAGACCCGGAACATCTCGGTTGCGCCGACCAGCAATTTTCCCGCGAACGACCGCGTAGTAGCGGGCACGACCTTCGAA